>JBBQOJ010000478.1:0-3534 GCA_038330815.1 Chitinophagales bacterium
GGTCATGTAAACGTATTATTGTTTTGGCCGCCCCTTGGCTAATGTTTGCAATATTATTACCAGTTAAGAACACTTTTATATACTGTTGCTATACTGGAGATGCTTTTCTATATGCCACAAAAGATCGGTTTGGTTGCTGTATCTACTAATGAAAAATGCGATATTATCACATCGCATTTCATTACTTATTGCCAGTTGCCCTATTATTTACGGTTCAGTTGGTAACGGAAATCACCTAAATGCCCGAAGCGTTTATTTTAATTCTTTTGGTTTCTTCATGATGGCGAATATTTCAATCACAAATCCGGCTATGATCAGCAATGGGGCAATGGTGATACGGGTAGTACTGTATACCTCACTGTCATTAAAAACAGTAGGATCTTCACTCTTTCCACCTGCCATTAAAAAAAAGCCAATGGCCAGTACTATTAACCCGCCCAACATCAGCTGGTAATTTTCTTTGCCAAATAGGCCCCTTGTAATAGCTGGCTTCTTATTAATACTCATAATAATCTGTTTGAAGTGCAAATAAAAGTAATAATTTCCAAACCACCATAGGTAAAGGAACGCTGCTAATACAAGTCATCCAGTTTCATCTGCAGGTATTTTAATACCGAACGATGGGTACTGATAAGTGAAATGATAATACCTAATAGTAAAATCCCCGCTACTATTAAGGCCATATTGCTGAAATCTCTTAATAATCTTAGCCAGGGAACAAAATTTTCTACCAGTAATATAAATCCAAAAACGGCCACAATGGCAATCAGCGCGGAGATGAGCCCATTGATGATCGCCCTCACATTTAAAGGCTTGGCAATAAAACCGCGGGTGGCACCTACCATTTGCATCGTTTTAATTAAAAACCGGTTACTGTACATGGCAAGCCTGATGGTGTTGTCGATGGAAATAATCACTATAATGGAAAGTATGATGGCGAACACCAGGATGCCGGCGGCAATATATTGGGTGTATGAACTTACACGGCCAACGGTTTCACCGGGATATTGAAATTCAGACATCACGCCGGTAAAATTTGAGTCGAGGTAATTGCTCAACCGGTATAAACTATCCTTATCCATATAATCCGCCTTTACATAAAAGTCAATACTTTCAGGCAAAGGGTTATTCGTTATAAATTTCTGCCAGGAACTATCATTTTCTGTGTTCCATTTTTCAATGGCTTTCTCCTTGGATACAAACTCGGCCGTTTTTACATAAGGAAGGGCTGCAATGAATTTCTGCATGGAGTCAACCTGCTTTTTTTGTGCAGACGGATTGATCCAGGCGTGTACCTGTATATTTTCGCGAAACATCTCACCCGATTTTTTCAGGTTTAAAAACAACCAACCTACAATGCCAAAAAGGAACAATACCAATGAAACGCCAATAATGGCGTAAGCATAAGATGGTTTACTACGTTTGGAGGAAGCTGATTTACCGAATTGAGACATGAGCACTATAAATTTATTGTTAATCCTGCGATGCATACAGGGCCAGGACGGAAAAAAATAATGGAATACCTGGTTCAACTATTAAAATACCAGTCAACCGTTGACGGCAAAAGTAAAGTTTTTTACCTGCTTTACTGTACTTTTGCCCACTACAAAACGATTGCCTGCCAAATATATTTTTAATGAATGAAACAAGCACTATTACAGGGTAGTATTATAACTTTTCTTTCACAGTTAATAATGCTGCAACATAGCTTCCCTTGGTACCAGCAAACTGCCCGGTAAGGCGGTGATGGAAAATAGCACCAGGTTGATTTTTATACCAAAAACAAACTAATGGAATACGATTTCAGGCAAATTGAAGCGGCATGGCAACAACGATGGAAAGATGACAAGGTGTACAATGTCTCCAACGATTCACTTAAACCCAAGTATTATGTACTGGATATGTTTCCCTATCCCAGCGGAGCAGGATTGCATGTGGGCCATCCGTTGGGGTATATCGCCAGTGATATTTTTAGCCGGTATAAAAGATTAAAGGGCTACAACGTATTACATCCCATGGGGTTTGATAGCTTTGGCCTGCCGGCCGAACAATACGCCATTGAAACAGGGCAGCACCCCGCCACCACCACCGAACAAAATATCGCCACCTTTAAAGCGCAACTGGATAAAATTGGGTTTTGTTACGACTGGACGAGGGAAGTACGCACCAGTGACGCTTCCTATTACAAATGGACCCAATGGATTTTTCTCGAAATTTTTAATAGTTATTTTGATAAGGAAGCCAACAAGGCCATGCCAATCACTCATTTGGAACACAGGTTTCGGGCAGCGGGTAATGGCCTGCTCGCCAATGAGGCGGTACCTTCTTTCTCCGCCGCGGAGTGGAATAGTTTTGACTACTCCAGGCAGCAGGAGATATTGATGGAATATCGACTTGCCTTTAGCCAATTTGGCGAAGTAAACTGGTGCGAAGCCCTGGGTACTGTTTTGGCTAACGACGAAGTGGTGAACGGGCTGAGTGAAAGAGGCGGCCATCCTGTAATTAAGAAGAAAATGCGCCAATGGTATTTACGCATTACCGACTACGCAGACCGCCTTTTGGAAGGATTGGAGACAGTTGACTTCAGCGATAGCATGAAAGAAATGCAACGGAACTGGATTGGTAAGTCGCAAGGCGCAGAAATAGATTTCAGTATAAAGGGAAGTAATGAAATGTTGCGGGTGTACACCACCCGGCCAGATACTATTTTCGGCGTTGATTTTATGGTGGTGGCACCTGAATTAAATTTGGTACAGGAAATTAAAACCCCGGCCCAATCAAACGCAGTGGATGAATACATTGCCTATGTAAAAAGCCGCAGTGAGGTAGACAGGATGGCGGAGAAAAAAATTACCGGTTGCTTTACCGGCGCTTATGCCATCAATCCTTTCAATCAGCAGGAAATACCCATCTATATCAGTGAGTATGTATTGGCGGGTTATGGCACCGGTGCTATCATGGCCGTGCCTTGTGGCGATGAGCGTGATTTTAAATTTGCTATTCATTTTTCAATACCTATCACCAATATCATTGGGACTTTTTTTAATGGCGAAGCGGCAAATGCTACCAAAGAGGCCACACTTGAAAATTCCGGCTTTTTGAATGGGTTGGCTATGGGTGATGCCATGGAGGTAGTGGTTAAAAAACTGGAAGAAGGTGGTATAGGAAAACGAAAGGTAAATTACCGCATGCGGGATGCAGGCTTTAGCCGGCAGCGTTATTGGGGCGAACCTTTTCCTATTACCTGGAGTAATGGAATCGCAGTGCCGATAGCGGCCGAAGCATTGCCATTGGAATTACCACATGTTGAAAAATATGGCCCTGGTCCGGAAGGAGAAGGTCCGCTGGCAAATATCGGCAGCTGGACCAATATTGCCAGTGGTAAAAGGGAAACCAGCACAATGCCAGGCTATGCTGGAAGTAGCTGGTATTTCCTGCGATATATGGATCCCGCTAATAGTACGGCCTTTTGCGACCGGAAGGCCAGTGATTACTGGAACCAGGTAGACCTTTATATTGGGGGTACAGAACATG
>JBBQOJ010000479.1:0-3528 GCA_038330815.1 Chitinophagales bacterium
GGGACGAAGCTGGGTTAAAGCAAAGGCTAACAACGCTGCACTGCCTTCACTTTTTCCAAAATGACCGGGGGGGCTTCTTTTAAAATAAATTTACAATACAGTAAAACCAATACTTTCAGCCGATAAAAATTAGATTTTGAATTTTAGTCGGTTGACAGTGATTTTCTATGTTTAAATATTCTAATTGTAAACTATTTTTTTCTAAAGCAACCAGGCCGCAAAAAAATTAAGCCATCCTTGGTGCAAATATTATTTAGACCTGGCCACTACACCACCCTTGCGGCTATCCACCGTAATGGTATATTTTGAATTGCCCTGAATGATCCACCGCACGGTGATTTCTGCCAGCCCCGGCACATTGTCCACTTCAATTGTTTGGGGATCATTCTTTTGCTCTATTGCTGATGTGGGATTACGATTATCTACCGTCAGACCAGCGATCACTTTAGCGCCGGTTAACGTTATTAAATCAGGTCTTTCAATTTTATACTTAAGATCCTGACTAGAGTGGGTTGGCATTAATCGTTTGTTGCTCACAACTGTAGTCACTTCTATTAACCCATCTCCGAGACTCTTTTCCATGATGGTATCAATCTGCAGTTTAGGCGTATGATAAGCATGGTAAATTGTAAAAGCCATATTGCGGTGTGCATCACTCTCCAATAAAAAGCCCGGATGCATTCGGGTAAAATTCTTTTTAAATCCACCGATTTCTATTTTACCATACTGCGGATGTTCATACGAATGCCATTCTATAAATGCATCTTTAAACAACAGGTAACGGTCAAACTTAAAGGTAGATTCATCATTCTGTTGCCGGGTGGCATCTGAATTAAACAGTTGGTAAGGTGTCCATAATTCGTTGGTAAAAGTGTAGATACCCCGGCCGCCATAAAACCAATCAAGCTCACCGCCAAATACGGAATAGAGGTCTTTGTAAACCACCAGGTATTTATAGCCTGGTATTATTTCTTCGCCTTTTTTTCCGATCACATCATACACTTGGATGTCTGCTGCGTTGTAGGTATTTACATCTTCGGCTGCTCCGGGACCTCGCAAAATCATGCCACCTGCATTGTGATAAGATTGTCCCGCAGCTATGTTTGGATGCTTCATTACAAATTCCATCGCTGCCCTGTTTTCTGGTAATGAAAACGGATATTTGTATGCGCCATTCTGAATATTGTTGGGTTGCCAATTCCAGCCCCAGTCACGGTTGGGATCGTATTCAAATGCAGCTCCATCTTCATTCACCACGCCATCGCCATCATTGTCAATTCCTTCCAGCCCAAGCATTTCATAATCACCTGTCTCATCCGGGCCAACTGCAATCATCCTGTTTGGATTGTTAGGATCAACCTTGTATCTGCCATTCGAATTCTTACGCCTCATTTGTACAATATTACCATCCCCATCAAGGTCATCGTATCCATCTTCATCCACCATGCCGTCCATATCATTGTCGATCGGTATTACACCGGAACGGGGCGAACTGGCGTTGTTAGGTTTTTTGAAAAAACTATCCCTTGCATCCGGATTGATGGTAGGTACGATGTAGAAAATCTTATCTGCCAGCAACTCTTTTATAAAATTATTATCGTTGAAATTCTCCGTTAAATACCAGGCGGTGTACATAGCGAATTCGCTGCCCTGCACTTCGTTGGAATGGATATTGCCATCGATGTACATGCCCGGCTTTTTAGCGGCATCTCCTTGAGAATAATCGGTGATGGCGATGCACCAAAGATCACGACCTTCATACGATTTACCAATCGATTCCAGCTTTGCAAGTCCCGGATAAGCTTTTACAATTTTTTGTAAAATATTAGCAATCCCGGCATAGTCGTTATAACGGTTCCAACTGATAACTAGTTTTGGATTTACAGGCGAGCCTGCTGCTTTATAAATCTGATCACTGGTTTGTGCGGTAATATTGATTGTATTGGCGACAAAAAAAGTGATGAATAAAATATTTTTTATGTAGCGTGTCATGTTTAATTTATTTGATTACATTATCATTTGTATTACAAACTGATCTCAATTTTCTTAGTACCGGTTGTTGGACTTCCTGCTTCCAATATTACTTTACCAGTACCCTTTACCAGCCAACTCAATTCCTTTTCACTGTATCCCTCCATCGAATTGAGCAACTGTATTTTTTTACCACTGATAATTGATTGATTGTTGAGGATATTCAGCTTCACATTGATGCGTTTAACCCAGTAGGTTCGTTCCCCTAATTTTGAGTGAGAAGGCAATGCGCCTTTATTGATTATTGATGCGGTAATACGACTGATGCCGCCGCCAATTTTTTCTGTCTTTACATGAATGATATCTAACTCCGGTTGCAATGTAGCCAGTTTCAGTAAAAAAATAACATGCTTGTTGGTGATGTCTTCCACCAGTTTAAATGGCGGGTTGATCAATACAAAAGGATCCAATCCTCCAACCTCCACATTTTGCTTGGGATAGTCAGGATGTTCCACTTTTTTCCAATCGGTAAACGTACCAGTAATTCCCTGGCTGGCTGCCCATCGCAGGTAATTGCTATTTGCATCCTCCACCGATGGAGCCTTCTCCTTTTTTGTTGAATCTGATTTATCTTTTTTAGTAGTATCAGCGGCCGCCTTTGGCACAAACCAACCCGGTGTGCTAAAACTAAAACGACCATAATGATAATAACCCCATGAAAGCAAGTCGCCGCCAGCATTGGTTGCCTTGGGCGCATCTTTCATAGCTGTTGCTTTATTGTACAAATCAGCTACCATTGCATTTACTTTTGTATCCGGCTCAAGCCAGCCGGTTACAACACGGGTGGAGGTATTTGCGGCATTAAAAACAAGCGATGCCGATAAGTTATTATTCGTTGCAAAACCAACTACTGCATAAACATTGAAAAGCTGGAATAATTGATCCAGCAATGCCCTTGTTTCATTTTCGGAAACGGCGAACTCCCCTGCACCTTGCGAAAATGATGGATGACTGAAAGAAAGATTTTTATTGAACCATACACCGCCTTCCCCATCTTCGTTCAATTTGCCATCTTTATCATTGTCAATACCTTCCCGCATTAGCAAATAGGTTCCTTTTTCACCTTTTACAATATCTGCTTTTACAAGACTTCGTTTGTCGTCCGGATTTATTTTGTAATCTCCAACCGGCGACTCAATCCGCATCCAGGTGATCTTGCCATTTTTATCCAGGTCATCATATCCATCTTCATTTAATTTGCCATCCCGGTCGTCATCTGTTTGCAATGCGTTGCCTTGGCGTTCGTACAACAAGGGAGCAAAATATTGTTCCATCGCATCCGGACTCATGTTTGGAAAAACGTAGAAACTTGTCTTGTTAAGTAAACTCTTTATGCTGTCTGTGTTACTTCCCTGCAGTAATTTTTCTGCAAATCCAATGGCGAGCTCGGTACCCAATAAATGATTGCCTTCTACTCCTCCAATCACTGCGATGCCAGGTTTCGTTTCGGTATTACCGTTACCAATGCTCATCATCCAGATGTCTTTACCGCCAACG
>JBBQOJ010000480.1:0-3524 GCA_038330815.1 Chitinophagales bacterium
TAGGCATCACCTAATTGTTGCTTCACCGGAGAAATGGCCAGGCTGTTTTTATTGGCCTCAATGGCACGGGTAATAAAGGCCTGTTTTTCCTTGTTTACAATTTCCTCGATGCCGATTTCACCTGAGAAAACAAAATGGCCCAGGTGTTCTTCAATAGTGCTTCGCTTGAGTTGCCTTATGGCACAAATTTCATCAATGTCTTTACCTGCTTTAAACAATTGCAGGCTGGCAATTTTTGTTTCCGAAGCCTTGCTCACAGTAGCTACCGTGCGTTGCCGCTTAACCGACTTTGCTTCCATACGGGTAGCCAATTGATGTTCCCGGCAATAATCAATAATTGGATCGAGAAAGAGGGAGCCATATTTTACCAATTTCAGGTTACCGAATCCCGAAATATTACCCAGATCGGAAGTGGTAAGGGGAAGATAGGTAGTCATTTCCACCAGGGTAGCATCTGAAAACACCTGGAAGGCGGCTACGTTTTCTTCCTGCGCCAATTGGTACCGGATGGCTTTTAGTATTTTTAGCAGGCCGGCATGGGAACGATTTCCATCGGTCTCCTGCACCGCCACTTCCTTTTTGGCGGTAACAGATTTTACCAGCATTACTTTTAATTCCCCTTTCAGCACCCGCAAGCTATTTTCGTTCAATTGCAATACCGGGTATTCCCCCTCGCGTTGCTGCAGGAATTGCAGCCTAACCAATTCCTGAATATATTGCCTCCACTGACTTTTGCTGATATCTTTACCGATGCCAAAAGTTTTCAATGGTCGGTGTTCCGGTTTAACGGTGCTACTGCCGCGCAGGAAGTCAATTACATAGTTGGTACCAAATCTTCCATCCAGGCGGGCCACCGCGCTTAACACTTTTTGGGCTTCAATGGTAGCATCTGCCTTTTCCTCATCACTTAAACAAACATCACAACTACCACAAAACGCAGGAGCAGCTTCATCAAAATAATTTAATAAAAATTGCCGCCGGCATTGCCGGGTGGAACAAAAATTCGCCATCTGGTCAAGCTTTTTCAGCATGATTTTCGATTGTGCCTCATTCCCTTCAATGGTGGCAAAGCTTTTTAATTTAAACACATCGGCCGCACTATAAAATAGGATGGCTTCGCTGGGCAAACCATCTCTCCCGGCCCTACCGGTTTCCTGGTAATAGCCCTCGATATTTTTTGGCAGGTCAACATGCACCACATACCGTACATTGCTTTTATTGATCCCCATACCAAAAGCAATGGTGGCCACCATTATCCTGATCTCGTCGCGTAAAAATTGTTCCTGGTTGGCTTCTTTAATATTTTTATCCAACCCTGCATGATAGGCTGCCGCTGCATAGCCTTGCGCACACAATGTTTCCGCCAATCGCTCCGTACCATTCCTGCTTAAACAATAAATGATCCCGCTGTCTTCTTTATGCTTATCTAAATAAGCCAATAACTGGGGTAAATAATTTTTCTTTTGCCTGATAAAATAACTGATGTTGGGGCGGTTAAAAGAATTGCCGAAGACGGTATAATCGGTGACGGCGAGTTTTTCAATAATGTCATTGCGGGTGAGCTGGTCTGCCGTGGCGGTCAACGCAATAATAGGCACCCCGGGAAATTGCTTTTTTAACTGGCCCAATACCAGGTACTCTGGCCTGAAATCGTGTCCCCAATGGCTAATGCAATGTGCCTCATCCACCGCAAACAGCGATACCTTAATGGAGCCGAGCAGCGCCAGTATACCGTTTTGCCCTAACAGGCGTTCCGGGGCAACGTACAATAATTTTAGTTGGTTATTTTTTAGCCGCTGCACGATGGCTGCCTGCGCTGATGATGACTGAGAAGAGTTTAAAAAAGCGGCCGCTATGCCGTTTAACTGCAAGGCATCCACCTGGTCTTTCATGAGGGCAATCAATGGTGATATTACAATGGTCACCCCTTCCATTACCAACGCCGGAACCTGGTAACACAATGATTTACCACCCCCGGTAGGCATTAGGACAATACTATCTTTTTTTGCCAATACATTACCAATGATGGCTTCCTGGTTGTGCCGGAATTCATTGTAGCCGAAATACTGCTGCAGGGCCTGGCGGATATCATTCATACATTATTTATTTTTTTATTTCGACGGCTGCTAAGATAAAACAAGATATTGACCATTTTTTCAGCCAAATGGCAAAAAGAAATACGGGTAGCAACGACATGGATACCCCCTTCGCCACTTTTGCCGGCAACTAATACTAAAACCCTTAACAGGCCTGCATTACAGAAAAGAAGCCACTAAAGGATAAATAATATTTGGAGATATCACCTTGCCCCATTTACCTTTGCACCAGTTCTTTAGTTATCACTTATCAAGAAAGGCAGAGGGTAATGGCCCGTTGAAGCCTTGGCAACCTATTATTTTACTTCCAAAAGAATGAATAGAAAAGGTGCCAATTCCACCCCGTTAATTAACGGGAGAGATAAGTCAGATTTACAGCTCAAAAATATCTTTCCAACATATTTACAGCTCATCTGATATATCGGGTGAGCTTTTTTGTTGCGGGTATCGATCGCCCGGCATGATCGCCCTCCCGGTAACACATCTACTATATTTGTTGATGTTGGTGACTAATCATTACCATCACCAAAAAAATCCCACCGGGAAAATGGAGAACAACACCATGAGCAACGCAACCAGTTTATTACACTGTATCCCTGTAGATTCCTTAACCGCCGAAATTAGTGTGCCCATCTGCCAAACCGGTTCTTTTATCCAGGAAGCCCCTGGTATAAATAATGGGTACGATTATGCAAGAAGCAATAACCCCACCCTCGGAAATTCGGAGAAAAAATGCGGTGGCGGATAGTTTAACCGGGTTAAGTGTGGGCCTTGAGGAAGTGCGGATCTAGTGAAAACCCTGGAACAGGCATTCGAAATATTCAGCCGGCCGGGAATAGCTACAACCAACAATAACCTCGCCTTCATCGGATAATTTTAATGGCAAATGCCACTCATTTTTATAAAAAAAAACTTAATATGGAACCTGGTAAACAATTAACGATCGGCCTTTTTGGGTTTGGTGTAGTAGGGAAAGGATTATATGATGTACTGCATAATACTTCCACCCTTCAATCAACCATCAAAAAAATATGCATTAAAAATGCAGGCAAGAACAGGAGCATCGCGGCAGATAATTTTACAACAGATGCGGCGGAACTGCTGAATGATAAAAGCATCAACGTAATTGTAGAACTGATCGATGATTCGGCAGCAGCTTTTTTAATTGTTCGCGAAGCATTACAAAAAGGAAAAGCGGTGGTAAGTGCCAATAAAAAAATGATTGCAGAACATTTTGAAGAATTACTTGCCCTGCAACAACAATATAAAACACCCTTTTTATATGAAGCATCCTGTTGCGCCAGTATGCCCCTTATCCGCAACCTGGAAGAATATTATGACAACGATCTGTTGCAATCGTTCCGGGGTATCATCAATGGTTCTACTAATTTTATCCTTACAAAAATTTTCCAGGAACAACTGCCATTC
>JBBQOJ010000481.1:0-3518 GCA_038330815.1 Chitinophagales bacterium
GGGTTCCAATAGCCGGCCGTGGCATCATTAACCGATGCTACCTGGGCGCTACCCATGGCGAGCCCTCGTGCACCGGCACCAATATTCAAAAACTCATTGGAATATTTTCTAAACTGTGCAAATGAAAGCACAGGCAAAAGCACAATACCCGTTAGTAAAGCAGAAAGTTTGCGGTGCATATTTTTGTTTTCCGGTTGTTAGCGTTGCAGTTGAGGATAACCTATCCAATAAAACGTTGAATTTCAAACTAAATTGTGTTTAAAGTACATGGCGGCAAACTGTACTATCTTCAAAATTAGGGAATATCCATGGGCAATCGGGCGCATTTTTATCGCCCCGCGTGACTGCCTGTCTTAAGACAGCAGGTTGTTGAAAAGGCTGCACCGCTTCCTGATTACCCATCTGTGAATCAAGGCTGGCCGGGCAGCCCACATCAAAATACCTCCCTACTGTATACGTATGACAGGCAACAACAGATTTGAAGGGGCTGGCAGCAAATAGTTGAGCGGTATCGGAAAGCGGCTTACCCAACAGGCGGGTTACCTTCCCTTCCGCTAACCCATCGCCTCGGGTACCTACTAACAATTATCCCGGCTGCCCCCCGGCTGTAGGCAGTTGCAATTTTCTTTTTCATTTTTTCTACCCACATTTGCATAAGTTTTATAAAAACGGACTTTTAGTATGAAAAATTTGATTGAAGAATTGAGCTGGAGGGGAATGGTGCAGGATATCATGCCCGGCACGGAAGAACAGTTAAACAAGGAAATGACAACAGGCTATATTGGCTTTGATCCTACAGCCGACAGCCTGCACATTGGCAACCTGGTGCCAATACTTTTATTGATGCACCTGCAAAAATGCGGACATAAACCCATTGCGTTGGTGGGAGGAGCAACGGGCATGGTGGGTGACCCAAGTGGTAAAAGCGAAGAAAGAAACCTGTTGAGCGAGGAGGTGCTGCAACATAATATAAACAAGGTGAAGGCGCAATTGGAGCGGTTCCTGGTATTCGGAGATGGCATCGGTAATAGTGCGGAAATGGTGAATAACTACGACTGGTTTAAACAAATCAGCTTTTTAGATTTTATCAGGGACACCGGCAAGCACATCACCGTTAATTATATGATGGGCAAGGATAGTGTGCGCAAAAGGCTGGAGGGCGACAGTGGCATAAGTTTTACCGAATTTACCTATCAATTGATACAGGGGTACGATTATTACTGGTTGCACCAAAACAAGGGATGCCTGTTGCAAATGGGCGGCAGCGACCAATGGGGCAATATAGTAACCGGCACGGAACTCATCCGGCGTAAAAGCGGCGGAGCAGCATTTGCTTTCACCTGTCCGCTGATTACAAAGGCCGATGGCGGAAAATTTGGCAAATCAGAAAAGGGCAACGTGTGGCTGGATGCGGCTAAAACCTCTCCCTACCAGTTTTACCAATTCTGGCTGAATGCCGCGGATGCGGATGCCCTTAAGTATATTAAAATATTTACCTTTTTGCCACAGACCGAAATTGAGGCACTGGTGGCGGCACATACCGGTAATGAACACCAACGCCTGCTGCAGAAGAAACTGGCGGAAGAGGTTACCTGCCTGGTGCATAGCCGCACTGATTTTGAATTTGCGGTAAAGGCCTCCGGCATACTTTTTAATAACGACACCGCTGAAGTATTGCGGCAACTGGATGAAGCACAATTGTTGCAGGTGATGGAGGGCGTTCCCACGGCCGATTATCCCCTGGTGAATATACAACAGGGGGTTGACCTGGTAAGCTTTTTAGCCGATACCGGCATCTTTCCCAGCAAGGGCGAAGCAAGGAAAATGATACAGGGTGGTGGAGTTAGTATCAACAAAGTAAAAATTGATACTCCCGATTACAGCATGAAGGCTTCCGCATTGCTAAATGGCAGGTACCTTCTGGTACAAAAAGGGAAAAAACATTACCATTTGGTGAGCATGGCGTAGCACCAACGTACACAATGCGTGGGAGGATTTTACGTCTTAAAAGTAAAGTATGAAAATTTACCCTGGTTTTTTATCAGCCGTATTGTTAACGGCCGTTTTTTTTATGAGTTGCGCCGACCCGTTAAAAGTTGAACTGGGAAAGCCGTCGCTCTACCTAAAAATAAGGGATGATTCAGGGAAAGTAGTTCCCGGCGCTACCGTAAGGCTTTACAAAGATATTCGTGATTCCGGCATTACAAAAACGGTCGATTCCACCGGGCTGGTAATTTTTTCCGATCTGGACATTGGCATGTACTATTGGTTTGCGCAAAAAGGATGTAAAACCAACCGGATAAGCCAGGTGACAATTGACCGGCCCTTTGTTCCCGGGGCGGTGTACTATGGCTACTCCGTACTGGCAGAGACAGGGACATTGAAAATTATCAATAACGCCGTGGAACCATATAAAATTTCCGACTCCCTTTTCAGTATCACTTTAAATAAAGACACCCCGTATATCGCACACCGAAGGGTTCGCTCTTATTTAATTAAAATTGAAAAAATAAGCCTTCCCGGTGTAAGCAAGGACACCTTAATCCGCATCACCTGTGGCGATACTACCATCATCAGCGTTCCTTATTAATACAACTTTAAAATCAAACATTTGTGCACTGGATAAACGGCCGGTACCGGGTGCTACGCCACACGAATCGCGGAACCCCGTCCTGTGTCTGCCGCATTACTAAAACTGGAATATAAAGGCTTTGCAAATATGCAGCTACGAACGTTTAACGATGTAATCTTTTCCAATATTTAAAACAATTGATTTTCAATGTACCTGCATTTGCCTTATTCCAATAATTCTTACGATGCCGGAAAAAGTAACAGCTGGGTTGGGCCTTGTTATGAACGCAGTTTAGTAACCGATGGGGAACAGGACGGAGTCCTGCGCCTAATATGTTTTCGTGAACTGTTGAGCATATTAATTCGCTCCTGGCGCAGGACTCCGTCCTGTGTCTGCCGCATTACTAAAACTGGAATATAAAGGCTTTGCAAAAATGCAGCTACGAACGTTTAACGAGGTAATCTTTTCCAATATTTAAAACAATTGATATTCAATGTACCTGCGTTTGCCTTATTCTAATAATTCCTACGATGCCGGGAAAAGTAACAGCTGAGTTGCGCCTTGTTATGAACGCAGTTTAGCAACCGGTGGGACACAGGACGGAGTCCTGCGCCTAATATGTTTTCGTGATGCAGTTGGGCCTTTTTTAACAATCTGCCATAATATAGCCGTGGATCATTATCTTCAATTTTTAAGTTATTCCACATGGGCACACCCAATTACGGGCAATCATCCAAATTTGAATTTCAGGCATGTTGGAAATGCATTTGGCGTTGCCATTTTACAACAACAACTATTATAAACTATCACTATCAACCGACTAAAATTAAAAATGGAATCTTTATCGGCTGAAAGTATTGATTTTACTGTGTTATTTATTTATTTAAAAAGTAGACCCCTCCCTCATTTTGGAAATAGCGAAGGCTGTGCTGAGTTGTTAGCCTTT
>JBBQOJ010000482.1:0-3517 GCA_038330815.1 Chitinophagales bacterium
AGCCATTAATAGTCATATTGGTGCCTGGGCGCCGATGGCTGAGCAGGTAGCAGTAACAAAATACCTGGGTATGAACAAAGCGGTTGATACTTATTTCAATCATTTTAAAGCATCTCTTGAAGAAAGGCTAAAAAGTATTTATGAAGGATTCCAACAATTAAAGGAAGAAGGTTTTCCGGTTGATGCGATTTCCCCACAGGCCGCAATTTATCTCACTATCCAGGTAAACCTGGTAGGAAAAACCACCAGTGATGGAGTACATTTTGAAAAACAAGCAGATGTTACGGCGTATTTATTAGCTAAAGCAGGACTGGCTATTGTACCTTTTTCAGCCTTTGGAGCAACTGCCAGCAGCAATTGGTATCGGTTAAGTGTGGGCACCTGTAAAACAGAAGAAATAAACGAGATGTTAGGGAAACTTCGTGGTGCACTCGAAAGCATACCTGCTAACCCTGTAAAAAGATAAAAATAAAAAGGGGAATTAATTTTTACAGTTGAGGAAGATAAAAGGTTTTAATACCTGGAGACGAATGACATTCCGGATAGTAATGGCCTTACCTATTACTTTGTATTTATTAAGGTCTAATACCTCGTGTGCGGTAACCAAATTATCCAATCGCTCCACACTGTGCAGCATTTCATGCAACAACTCTACTTCATGCTCAATTGCCTGGGGACTTAACAGTTCCTGGTTGAACAACACCAGCAAATCCCGGTTCATTCTATTCATTGCATTTGGTTTTTATAAGCCGTCATTAATTAATATCCAACCATTCCCTGTTTATTTGGACAGCCGCATTGACCTTTTTTTGAAGCTGAACACCCGGTAAATATAATGGAGACGAATAACATGAACGATATAGCGATTTTATAATAGCGATGCATCATACTAATTTACTAAATTAAACTATTTTCACAAATAATTATTGTAAACTTAATCTAAAGAAAAAAATAATTTCACAAATACGCAACATATTGGTGGCGCCATTGGATTGGGGGTTGGGGCATGCCACCCGCTGTATCCCTTTAATCAAGGCCTTTTCCGACAACGGCTGCAATGTTATTATTGCTGCCGAAGGTGCAACAAAATCGTTGTTGCAACATGAATTTCAGCAACTTACATTTTTACCACTCCCGGGTTACCATATCCGGTACAGCAAATCGAAATCCAGGTTACCCTTTACCTTGTTGTTGCAATTGCCAAAGTTGTTGTACCATATTATTAGAGAACACCTGTGGTTAAAAAAAGTTGTAAAAAAATATCATTTGCAGGCGGTCTTGTCTGATAATCGCTTTGGATTATACAATGCTTCCCTTCCTTCTATATACCTCACACATCAATTGCAGGTGAAGGCACATAGTAAATTTACGGAGCAGTTACTCCTGCTACTCCACTATTTTTTTATCAACAAATACACCCATTGCTGGGTACCTGATTTTGCGGGTGAGCATAATGTAGCGGGCCGTTTGGCCCATCCTGGCAAAATACCAGCCAACGTTCATTATATCGGCTGCCTGTCAAGGTTTGAAAAAAATATTGCGGAGACACAGGTATTCGACCTCCTTCTCCTTATATCAGGCCCCGAGCCGCAGCGTACCATCTTTGAAAAAATATTGCTGGACCAGTTACCCGATTTTAACGGAACAGTTTTGTTGGTAAGAGGCTTGCCAGGCAGCAATGAGGCGGCAGCGCCCGGGATCAATCCTTATTTACCAGGCGCCCAGCTAACTATTAAAAACCACCTGGATGCAGCCTCCTTAAATACAGCATTGCAGCAGGCCGGAATAACAATTTGCAGAAGTGGCTATACTACCGTGATGGACCTTTTAAAATTGAAAAAAAATGCCATCCTCGTGCCTACACCCGGTCAAACCGAGCAGGAGTACCTGGCAGGGCACCTGATGCAGCAAGGATATTTTTATAGTACCTCCCAACTGCATTTTTCATTAATCGCATCCATAGAACACGCTTCTGCTTTTAGCTTCCGGGTGCCGGAGTTTAAGATGGATTTATACAAGGAGGTAGTGGAGCAATTTGTTCATGGGGAATGATTGGGGTAACACCTGAAAATAGTTGATTGTGGATAAAACGGCCAAGGCGCATCTCGGTTTACTAGGCACCAACCTTTTTTTTGCCATTAACCTGAGCGCAATTAAATATTTAACGGGCAATAATTTTATGCAACCCTACGGCATGAATGTGGTTCGGGTAGGCGTATCCGTTATATTATTCTGGGGGTTGTTTTTACTATCCCCAACCCGTACCAGGATTGACAGGGAGGATATTCCCCGCTTTGCCTGGTGTGCGCTATCCGGCATTGCCATCAACCAGATGCTGTTTTTAAAAGGGCTTTCGCTTACCTATTCTATACATGCCGTATTATTAATGCTCACGACACCGATTTTAATTACCATTATTGCGGCCTGGGTTTTGAAAGAACGGGTAACATGGTATACCATAACCGGGTTGGGGCTCGGGATAAGTGGCGCAATGGTGTTAATTTCCTCAGGAAAAAATGCCGGGTCAGGCAGTAACGTTTTTTTGGGCGACCTGCTCATTTTGATAAATGCTGTTTCTTACACTATCTATTTTATCCTGGTAAAGCCATTAATGATAAAGTATAACCCGGTGCAGGTGATTCGCCTGGTTTTTTCAATTGGTTTTTTTATGGTTTTGCCCTTTGGCTGGCACGAATTAGCTGCGGTTAACTGGGCGGGCTTCAGCGCTGTGGCCTATACCTGCTTAACTTTGATTGTTATCGGCGGTACCTTTTTAGCGTATCTTTTTAATGTGTATGGCATCAAGGTATTAGGGGCCGGCGTGGCGGGAACCTATATTTATTCTCAACCGGTTTTTGCAGCCATCATCGCCATGCTATTCCTGGATGAAAAACTGGAAGGGTATAAGATTTATGCGGCCATTTTGATATTTACCGGTGTTTTTCTTTGTAATAAAAAAATTAAAAAATGATTACTTACAATAGGGCTGTTATCGATGAAGATTACCGATGTGCCCGGGAAATGTTTATTGCTTATTCTAAATGGCTCAATATAAACCTTGAATTCCAGCATTTTGAAGAAGAATTGGGAGGCTTGCGAACAATGTATGCTGCACCCGTTGGAGGTATTATATTGGTAAAAGATGGGGAGGTTACCATTGGTTGTGTGGCCATCCGAAAATTAAATGATACTGTGGGCGAACTAAAAAGGATGTATATTCTGCCCGCATACCGCCAGCAGGGAATTGGAAGGAGGCTGCTTGAACTTGCATTGTTATTGGCAACAGAATGCCACTACAGGGTGATCAAACTGGATACCCTTAATTACATGTTGCCTGCGATCGGGCTTTATAAAAAAGCCGGATTTTATGAAACTCCGCCTTATTACCATAATCCTAATGCCACTGCAATATATTTAGAGAAAAAGTTATGATGTCAGGAGGAGGAGGTATTCAATTTGGGATAGTCAAAAAACAGGAATTCTTTTTTAGCCTTTTCAAAATCAGCCCATTTAGTAA
>JBBQOJ010000483.1:0-3515 GCA_038330815.1 Chitinophagales bacterium
TAATTGTAAAAAATTTGTTTAGTTGAACCTAAGCCCGCAAGGTGAGTGTTGACATCGATTCTCTTCTCATCCCTGAATAATAAGTAGTAAATCGCCCACTTAAGATTTATAATTGCCGGTTACATTGCTAACCCCTGGCAACTGGGGACTGGTCAATTGAGATTTATTTAACACTGAAGTGATACTAGAAATCACCCCTGCAATATCGGATAGGTCTGCTGGTACGATCATGGTGTTATTCGTTTTTGCCAGTTTACCAAATTCGGTAAGGTATTGCTCGGCGATACGTAGATTTACCGCGTTCATTCCTCCTTCTTCATTGATGGATTTAGCTATTTCGAGTATACCTTTCGCAGTTGCGAAAGCCACTAGCTCAATTTCCGATGCCTTACCGGCAGCTTCATTGATACGGCGTTGTTTTTCACCTTCAGAACGGGCAATGGCTTCCTGCTTATCACCTTCGGCCCGGTTTATTTTGGCTTGCTTGTCACCCTCCGATTCGGCTATCAATGCTCTTTTTTCCCGCTCTGCACGCATTTGCTTTTCCATTGCATCTTTTATACTTTGGGGCGGTGAGATGTTTTTCACTTCGTACCGCGATACTTTAATACCCCAGGGGCCACTGGCTTTATCCACTGCTTCCACAATACTTCCATTCACCGTTTCCCGTTCTTCAAACGTTTTATCCAGTTCCATCTTTCCTATAATGCTCCGCATGGTGGTTTGAGAAATTTGAACTACCGCAAATTTATAGTTGTCGATTCCGTAAGAGGCTTTCTGCGGATCAATCACCTGCAGGTACAATATCCCATCTACTTCCACGGCGATGTTATCTTTTGTTATACAAATTTGGGAAGCAACATCAATGGCCTGCTCCTTTTGATTTTGCCGGTAGGCTATTTTATCAATAAAAGGAATAAGTATGTGAAAGCCTGCTTCCAGTGTGCGGCTGTATTTACCCAGCCTTTCCACAATGTAAGCCGATCGCTGTGGAACCACTTTAAACGTGGATAAAAATGCCACCAGGGCAAAAAGAATTATAATTACCAGGATTACCGTTGTTGCTGTCATAATTTAAGTTTTGTTGATTGCACGATTAATAGAATGCTATCATTGCCGATGATAGTTACATTTTCTCCCGGTCCAATAGCGTCTTCTGATCGGGCATCCCAACTGGTTCCTTTAAAATCAACTTTGCCGTTTTGACCAGGGCCAATGAATGTTAACGCTTTGCCGGTTTTGCCCAGGAATTCATCTTCAAGCTCAGTAGACTGTTTCTTGGTCCATATTATTTCTTTTACCCATTTTCTGAAAAATAGAATCGTTAGCAAGGCGCTGGCTAAAAAAAGTATTAACTGTGTGTTAATGCTCATATCTATAAACAACGAGAGAATGGCAACGATCCATGCACCAACAGCAAAAAAGAAAAGGATTAATCCAGGTAATATGAACTCAAGAATAAAACAAACAAATCCTATAATGAACCATATAACTGCAGCATTTAAATATTTCTCCATCACAGTAGTGTTTAGCGATACGTAGGGTGTAAAGATGCCAAATGTAACGCTATTAGTGCACAATTCAATTGTAAGTGTGTGTTCAAACAAGGCTGGGATCAAAATAAAGGACAGCAGGTAAATGACAAAGAACCAGCGTCTTTTATATATGAAGGAAAAGTTTGAACAGGTAAATGGATAACCAGCTAAACTTTTTCCAGGATACTTTACCGAAGTGGTTGCAGGTAACTTCCGATAAGAAGTGAGGATAGAAGCACCTGATGGAGATAGAAAGAAAGTAAACTAATAAGTAAGTGTATCAAATGAAGATGGGCCTTCAACAACACAGGTATTTTTGTTTCCCCTGCTGCCCATACTACAGGTGATCAAACAGGGCGTTACCGGTACCAGGTAACGCGTTACTTTTTTTAAAAGTTTTTCTAAAAGATGACCATCGTCATAGTTTGTGATAGTTTATTACTGCAATTTTAACAAACAAAAGCAACAGCGATAGTTAAGTCAGACCGCCGGTATCCAATACCAGGCAAACAGCGATACTTTAATAAACGCTTACACTGCCGCTTAAGTAACTGTTGCCAATGCCAGTTAACATATTAATTAAATTACAGGCTGCTATCACTTACCTTGGAGTAATGTAATGCAACTAATTAATTTATGCAGAAAAATATAGCAGTGGGTATGTTAACCGGATGGGTTTACACCTTTGCCCGGCGCACAATGACGCAGATCACAACAAAGGGTGGTCAACAATTTAAAAAAGCTTCCGTTGCAGGAAGCTTTTTTTAGTATACGTTATTACCGCAATGTTAGTCGCGATAGTTGAGTGCAGGGCCAATATCACCTAGCAGGGCTTTGTATTGATAACTGCCAATGGTTTGTTTAAATTCCTGTTGGGCATTTTCAATAAGGGCGGGGGTAGTGTAAAGATCGATGGCGGTAAGTGCCATCGTTTTCGCTGCCGCCATCATTCCTTTTATCCCAATGTCGGTAACACCACAGGCCACGGCCTGCCAGCTATGCGCAGGGGTGCCCGGTATCCAGGTGGCTGTACGTATACCCACGGTTGGCACTACATAACTTACATCTCCTACATCGGTAGAACCACCCCCCGCGGATTTCTCCAGTTTCAACGGCCTTACTTCGCCGGCAGTGGTGATGGCAGGAGGAGAAAAATCGAGCGTTGCCTGTAATTTTTTTCCGAATTCAATCTCCTCCTGGGAAAGCGTGACACCCCCTACCTTTTCCAGGTTCTGCTGCATGGCTTTTCCGAGGGTTTGGTTGATCAACAGGTCGTGCGTACCGCCGATTATTTGATAATCTACCGTGGTTTCTGTTCCCATGGCTGCACCATTGGCAGCTTTCACTAACCTGTCGAATAGTTTCACCACTTCTTCTCTTTTTGGGTGCCTTACATAATAATACACTTCCGCAAAATCGGGGATTACATTGGGTGCTTTGCCACCATTAGTGATTACATAGTGTATCCGGGTTTCCTGGGGAATGTGTTCCCGCATCATGTTCACCATATGGTTCATGGCCTCCACGGCATCCAATGCCGATCTTCCTTTTTCCGGTGATGCCGCGGCATGGGCGGAAATGCCATGAAACCTGAACTTTGCAGATTTATTAGCCAGGGCACTCATCATGGTTACCCCGTTGTTGTCACCGGGATGCCAGTGAATGGCTACATCAACGTCTTTAAACAACCCGGCCCTTACCATAAATACTTTTCCGGATCCACCTTCCTCTGCCGGGCACCCATAAACGCGGATAGTGCCCTTTAATTTTTTGGCAGCGATCATGTTTTTAATTTCGATGCCGGCTGCCACGGAAGCGGTACCAAATAAATGATGGCCACAGGCATGTCCGGCTGCCTGACCCTCAATTGTTTTTTTTTCCGGCACTGCCTGTTGGGCGAGGCCGGGCAGTGCGTCAAACTCGGCCAGGATACCAATGACGGGTTCACCGCTACCATAGCTTGCTACAAATGCCGTAGGT
>JBBQOJ010000484.1:0-3511 GCA_038330815.1 Chitinophagales bacterium
GAAATGATATTACTATTCCGCATTTATTAATCTTTTTTCCGTTGGTTGCGGGAATCATTAGTTTTTTCATAAAGAAAGAAGCATCAGTGAAGGCCTTTAGTTTACTGGCGGTGGTCATCACCCTGGTCATCTCCCTGTTAAGCATTTATTTTAGCAACGATCTTGCATTAAGCGGCCTGGCATTCAATTATGAGTGGCTAAAGTATATGGGCGCCAGTTTTTCGGTAAGTTTCGACGGCATGGGCAGGTTGCTTACTTTATTGACTGCATTTTCTTTTCCACTAATTTTTATAGCAGCCTACCGTAACAAGTTCAGCAATCCTGGTATTTTTTACGGGCTGATGTTATTATCGCAGGCAGGGTTGATGGGCGTATTCCTATCTACCGATGCATTGTTGTTCTACTTCTTCTGGGAACTGGCTTTGATCCCGGTATATTTTTTATGCAGTCGCTGGGGTGGAGAGCGCCGCATTGCTGCTACCTTTAAATTTTTCATCTATACTTTCGGGGGCTCACTACTGATGTTGATAGGGATTATTTACGTGTACCTGCATACCACGGCAACCCCGTTTTCTGAACATAGCTTTTCGATGCAGGCGTTTTATACGGCCAACCTGCTACCGGCCCAGCAGCAATGGTTGTTCTGGTTGTTTTTTGTAGCCTTTGCCATCAAGATGCCGATTTTCCCTTTTCATACCTGGCAACCGGATACGTATGAGCAATCACCGACTTCGGTAACCATGGTATTGAGCGGTATCATGGTAAAGATGGGGGTTTTTGGCCTTATCCGCTGGCTGTTACCCATCTTCCCGGATGCGGTGGCTAAATTTGATACCATCGTAATCGGCTTATCTGTATTTGGTATGATCTACGCCAGTTTGATTGCCATCCGGCAGGATGACCTCAAGCGGTTGGTAGCCTATTCTTCCATCGCCCATATCGGTTTAATGTGTGCTGCCGTTTTCACCACAAAGCAACTTGCATTGGAAGGAGTAATGATACAAATGTTTAGCCATGGCATCAATATCATTGGCTTGTGGATAGTGGTAGATAAAATTGAACAACAATTGGGTACACGAAAAATATCACAACTGGGTGGTTTGGCACACCGGGCACCTGCACTCACCATCCTGTTGGTGGTAATTGCTTTTGCCAATATTGCCCTTCCACTAACCAATGCCTTTGTTGGAGAATTTATGATGTTTGGTGGGTTGTTTACATACAACGTGTGGTACACAGCAATTGCCGGTATAAGTATTATACTGGCAGCAGTGTATACGCTTAATATGATTAAAAAGGTTTTTTATGGCGAAGTGAATGAACTAACCACCGGTATGAAAGACATCGCGTTCAATGAAAAATTTATTTTGTCAGTGATTGTGGTAGCCATCTTTGCAGCGGGTATATTTCCACAACCATTTTTCGACTTAACAAAAGATACGGTAGCAGCAATTATTACCAGGTTTAAATAACAATCATCTAAATTGATCCCGCCGTGGCGGGGTTTTGGGCGACAATATGAATGCAATAATATTAACAGCAGTATGGGGAGTGGTTATGATGTTTGGAGGTGTATTCTTCAAAAGCAAGTCAACCCCTAAATATTGGGCCATTGCGGGCCTTTTATTGATCATTATTTCCAATTGTATGGAGTTGCAGTCTGGTGAGCCATTTTTTGCGGTGAATGTAAAGTACATGATGAATTTCAACAGCTTTAACCTCACTTTTATTACAGTTGCGCTGGTGAGTACCTTATTGTATTTTTTATTAAGTGGCAGCGATATCGAACAAGTGGGCGAAAATGTGTCGGAATATTTTGCCTTACTTTTTTTTGTGTTGTGCGGGGTATGCCTCTCTGCTACTTTTAATACTTTGCTGATATTGTTTTTGGGCATTGAAATCATGTCCATACCGTTATATATATTAACTGCCAGTGACAAAAGAAATTTAAAAAGTAATGAAGCAGGCCTTAAGTATTTCCTGATGGGATCTTTCTCTACCGGTATCATGTTAATGGGCATTGCGTTCATTTATGGGGGTAACCCGGAGGGGTCTTTTTTTATCAATAATATTGGTTTGGGGGTAGGTGAAATGCCCGTGTTGATTGCCATAGGAATGGTATTTATAATGATCGCCATGTCATTTAAGGTATCCGCGGCGCCGTTTCATTTTTGGACACCCGACGTGTATGATGGTGCGCCTACGGTATTTACTTCCTTTATGGCCACCATTGTAAAAATTGGTGGGTTTATGGCATTTATCCGCCTGTTTGAAAATGCCTTTGGGAAAGTACATGGCCAGTGGCAATTACTCATTGCATTGATTGCAGCGGCAACACTTTTTATTGGTAACCTTACTGCCGTATTTCAACAAAGTGTAAAACGGATGTTGGCCTATTCCAGTATCGCCCAGGCAGGTTTTATGTTGTTGGCCATCTTTGCCTTAAACGATACTGCCAAAGAAGGATTGATCTTATACTCGGCGGCCTACAGCCTGGCTACCATCGGTTTGTTTGCTATCCTGATAAAGATGCAGGATTACACGATTGATGGTTTTAATGGTATGGGCAAGGCCCACCCCGTGCTGGCTGTTACCGCCACCATATTCCTGCTTTCCCTTACCGGTATACCGCTTACGGCGGGGTTCCAGGCAAAGTTCCTGATGTTAATGGCAGCGCTTAAAAACGGACAGCAGCAATGGCTGGTGTTTTTTGCCGTACTGTGTGCTGCAGTGAGCGCCTATTATTACTTCAAAATTATCCAGGCCATGTTTTTTAAAGAAATACATTCGGAGGCACAGGCGGCAGGCGGTAATATTTTGAGTGAAACTATTACACCTGGGTTCAAATTTTTGCTCATTTTAACCGCCGTGATTATCATCCTTCTTGGCTTATTCCCCTCTTTGGTGACAGACTGGTTGCATTATTAGCCACCTCCCGTTGATGCTTACTACGTGCGCCTTTTGCTTCTTTACCGCACTGCAATACTTACCCATTGCCTACCAGCAGGAGGTGGCGGTAAATATTTTTAACTGCAGGTAGTATTTCAGCACTAACTTTAAGGCGAATTACACAGTTATGAAAACAGCAGACTCCATTGCACTTTCTTATAACACCATCAAAAGCAACCGTCTCCGTACTGCCATCACTGTTATTATTATTGCCCTGGGCATAATGGCTTTGATTGCCATCATTACGGCCGTGGAAGCTGTTAACCAAAGCCTTACCACCAGCTTTTCCACCATGGGGGCCAATGCTTTTAGTATACGGTTTAAAGATCGTAATGTACAGTTTGGCGGAGGCCCCAACCGTAACCAGGCTAAAAAATCCAATCGAAAAGCGTTGGCCTCTAAAAAGTCAAGTGAAGGCAAGATTATCTCCTTTGAAGAGGCGAGAGAATTTAAAAGGCGGTATAATTTCCCGGCTACCGTTGGTATCGCCCTGATGGGCCCATCGGGGGTTATCGTTAATACGGCTTCAAAAAAAACAAACCCCGATGTAAGGGGATTGGGT
>JBBQOJ010000485.1:0-3509 GCA_038330815.1 Chitinophagales bacterium
GGTATTGTCTTTTTGCTTACTCCGGGTTAACATAAGGTTGTCTTCCATCTGCTGCATGGTACTTACCAGCTTCCGGACAGCGTTTAAAGTGAGCCTGCTTTCACCTGCCAGGTAGTTATTATCTACCTTCCCTGTTTCCGCTAAAAGGTCTTCCTGTTCAAGTTCCCTGCGTCGTTTTTCCATCAGGGAAGCGATGGTACTCACATTAAGTTGTTGCAACGGGTTGTCTTTGGTAAGCGAATCTAATCGCAGTAGGTTGGTGCGATATAGGTCAAAACCCGCCAGGCGAAATGCCCTGAAAGTGCTGTCGCCCGTTAATAAGAAATCACGCTGACTGGTTTCGATATCCCTTATGCTGGCGAAGGTTTGTTCAATGGTAAGTTTGGTAAGGTTGGTGTGTGAAACAAGGTCTGACTGGGTATTTAAATTACTGATTCTTTGATAGGAGAATACAGAAAGCACTATTACCAACAGAAGGATGACAAAGAACAGGATGTCAGAAAAAAATAGACGCTTTGATTGCATACAATAGAAAAGAAACACGGTTATTAAAATAAAACCAAGTTAATCCAATCCATCAGTTTAAAAAAATGGAGGCAGGGAATTCATTGTTGGTACGCTGTGTTACCCAAGCTACATTGAAACGTGAAGTACTTTTTGCATAAAAGTTTCAGGCCGTAAATGAGTAAGCGGGAAGCCACACCATTGAATGTACCTTTCTACTGGTGGTTGGCATGCCCGGCGTTCACTCTGGCGTCATTACCACCACAGGCACCCAAATGTACAATATGTTTTAATCCCGCTTTTTTAGCATTTTCCCATAAAGCCTTCCTCTGTCGTAGCATGTGAACGGTATAACCTGTAACAACAAATACACCTTCAATGCCTTCAAGGGCCGCCAGGTGGGTACTTTCTTCCTACAAATAAAGTTTACCCGTTGATATTCCCCTGACTGTAAAGGGGGGGTGCTTTCTCCGGGGCACGTACTGCTGCCTGAATCACTATACTTTTATTTGTGATAAAAGGAGCCCGACTTTGTTGCTACCAACTTGTTCTGTTGCTTCTATGATGGGTATTTTTGGAGCATTTGTATTTGTGCTTCTATAAATGGCCCTGCCAATTTATCCCATATTGTCCACTTTCAATTTTCTAATTGAAGCAGAAGAAGGGCAGGGAAATGAATGCATTTCCTGCATTAGGGCTTTCATACGTTGCCGTACAAAGCCTACCGGCCGGATGATACGATTCGCCCGTTTACACAGTCATCAGAAGCGGCGTGGCTTTGAATACTATCCCAATGCTTTTAGCAAGCCGTTTTTGGAAAATTGGGAAAACTCAGTAATACATTGGTAAACCGATCTTCCAGGTTTCTTACAATGATATTTCCATTCATTTTTTTCGCCAGTAATTTGGCTTCCGACAATTTGTCGTTGGTAGTATAATCGCTATAGCTGCTGTTGTCCCTGATAGAGATAAAAATAATGTCTTCATACTCCTGGGCCTTAATACGGATACAACTGTTTCTGGTATGACAAACAATGGTATTTAACAACTGGTGCAGCACTAAGGATAAGACTTGTTCATCAGTTTCTACCTGGAATTGCGGTGGCACTTCATTGACAAAAAAGCTATTTCGTTGCACGGCAGTACCAATAGCATAGTCTGTTGCACCACTTACCAGTTGATGTAAGTTTTTTGAGGTAGCTGTTAATGAGGGATTTGGTGATGTTGTCATTTGATGTTCGTTTATAGGTGGGGGAAGAGGTGGCAATCAGTTTATTTTATCAGGGCCTGCTATCTATTACATGGGCATACACCGGTGGGATCACCAACCAAATTGGTTTAGTAAATTGCTCTTTACCGTTTATAAATACCATTTTTAAACGGTAACAAACCCGTTGGGTACAGAGGCTGCCCAGCTCATCGGTGGTGGCGTAATTAGAAGGGGTGATAGCAATTCCGCTGGCGGTAATAGTTTCTATCGGTTCATAGCTGATGCCGTTATCACTGCGCTGTAATTCAAAATGGCTGGTATTGGTTTCAGAAAAAGTTTTCCAGGACAACTGTACCTGGCTATCACCAATGGTTGCTTTTAACAAATTACCCGCTTCATCTGCCATACTATATTGTAACTGATTGGGTAAAGCAATTTCCCGTTCGTTATACACAATTTTCCTTGGCTGCGCCAATGGGGCCAGCGTATAGCAACAACAGATAAGCAGGAGGGTAATTTTGGAGGCAAAATGCATAGTTGGTTATTTTGAGGTAACTTGTTGACAGGTGCTATGCATGTGCTGTGCCAAAGCGTACAACCCTTTACCAGAAAGGGTTTCAGCTTTTATGGCTTTTTTGATTTTTCCAGTATATGGAAAAAAATATAAAATTTGTAAAAAAATGGAGTCGGCTTAATTCGTTGCGGCGAAGGAGCAACAATTGGATAGACAGGCTTAGAGAATAAAAGGGCTGTTACAAATCTTTAAAAAGGGTTCATTTAAAATCAAAAGGTGTGGATTAAAAGCAACCATGATTGCGAAGAATTGACTATTACCAGTGAAAATGAAGGTGGCGGGAACAGGAAAATTAACCTGTCACCCGCCACAATTCGGTCGATAATTATTGCGCAGCTTAGTTTCCAGTTATTAGCCAGTCGAGGATTCTTTCAATAGCCGTTCAGCCATAGTTAAATGAGCTTCGATGGCGGGGAAGATGAGCGAGGCGATGTACCTGCCATTTACTTCTTCTGTATCAAGGTCTGCTGTGGGAGCATCATTAAGGTAATCTTCGGTAAATTCCCTTAATACCTGGTGGTTTTTTAACTGTACATCGAGGTAAAAACGATCAAACATACTGCCGGCAGCAGTGGATTCCAGTCCCTGGAAAAGTGCCTTCATCTCTTCCTCCATTACAGGCGCCATTGCGCCCATATCCTTTAGCACGGTTGACAAGGCAGTGGCTTCCGCTAATTCAAAGCCCGCAAATTCTTTTACAAGGGGATTAGTTGCCTTTTCCGAAGCTATCTTACTGGTGGAAATGGAAAATTCCAGCGGAAGGAGGAGGTTGGTATTAAATTCTTTTTCGGTCATATCAATTTGTTATTGTAGAAGTAATTATACGGTTGCTTACCTACCGGGCGCAGTACTTTACATAAAACTCCAGTGCTGATCGGCATCATAATAATGAATATTGGTTTCGGGCCAATGGTCCTTGTCAAAACCAGGCGCTTTTTCCATCATTTCCCGGGGCTGGTCAAATATAAATGCCTGTCGCTCAGGATCAATGGTTAATAGGGGGAAGGGTATGGCAAAAAATTTTTCCCCAATACCCAGAAATCCGCCGAATTCAATGATAAAATACTCAATCATACCAGTGCGAACATTCAGCATAATATCTTTTACCTGTCCCATATTTTCGTCCTTTTTGTTAAACACTTTATTTCCGGCAATGGACGAAGCGGTAAGGCACTTTAGGGGAAGGTTGGGCGTTAAGCCTTCCGTATTATTTCCGGTTAA
>JBBQOJ010000486.1:0-3508 GCA_038330815.1 Chitinophagales bacterium
CCAGGGCCATGACCGACCTGGCGAAGCAATTTTTTAACCATACGGTACATCGCAGGTATATTGCCCTGGTATGGGGCGACTTTGAAGAGAACGAAGGTACCATCACCGGGCATGTTGGCCGACACCAGCGTTTTAGAAAATTATTTACCACCTACCCAGACGGCGAACATGGCAAGGATGCCATTACACATTACAAGGTATTGGAACGGTTCAATTACGTAACCCTGGTAGAGTGCCGCCTTGAAACCGGGAGAACCCACCAGATACGGGTGCACATGCAATACATTGGCCATCCCTTATTTAATGATGATTTTTATGGTGGCGATAAAATTGTAAAAGGTACCGTGTTTACCAGGTACAAACAGTTTGTAGACAATTGTTTTGCCCTGTGCAAACGACAGGCGTTGCATGCCAAGGAACTGGGCTTTGTGCATCCCGGTACACGGCAACCCATCCTTTTTGAAAGTGATATCCCCGAAGATATGCTGGCGGTAATTGACAAATGGAGACAATACAGCCAGGATAAAAACGATGTGCAGTAAACCAATAAACCTGGTTATAACAGCAACGCCTATCCGCCATTTTAAGCCGGGCAGTAGTTGTCCTAAGCCGGCAACTGCACTTATTGGAATGGCTGATTTAAACCCACTTTTATAAAACTTTACCCGTTACCTTCTTTAACTACTTTTTAACCATGTTTACTAACTCCTACTCCTTATTCAGACTGGTGGCCTTGCTGGAAGGCTGTTCCTTCCTGGCTTTTGCCATCACCATGCCACTAAAATACAAGTGGCAATTGCCGGGCCCAAACTATGTAATTGGAATGGCGCATGGTGTGTTATTTATGTTGTATATAGTGTTGTTGATAAAAGTGGCCATCACCTATAAGTGGACGCTTAAAAAAACCTTCCTGGCCTTCATTGCCTCCTTATTACCCTTTGGCACTTTCGTTGCGAGTAAAAAACTATACCCGGCACTATCCAGGTAGCCATTTGCGCCACCCATAACCAATTTTTTTCTTCGAATGCAGAATTACGACAAAGTCACCTCCTGAGGAACACCCATTAGTTTACTTTATTACAGGTACAAAAGGGATAGACCAAAAATGCACAGTAATTCAGTGCAAATTTCATTACGACGACAAGTAAGGCTGCTGCCGACAATGCGTTCCCACAAGGGTGGGCACGACCTTTTAATTTCAGCTGAAGTTCATTGCCAGCTTTGGCTTGGGGCATGACTCATTCTAAAAAACAGGTCGATATTTCATCAATATATTTCTTATCAACATTGACGGCCGGTGCTCAAAGCCCATACCTGTGTAAATGCAAAATGTTACCTGAAACAACAAAAGGCACCCTGGTAAGGAATGCCTGTTGTTCAACTTATTTTTTACCTATTTATTTCGGATCCAGCATTTTCTTTACCCGGTCGCTAAGGTCCATTAAATGATACCGGGTAGCCTTATTTGATGATGTTGGCACCGCCGCATCCATCATTGATTTTAATTCCATGGCATGCGCTTTAAGAAAGGAAAGGATGTCTGACTTTTTGGTATCCACTACGGGTTGCACATTCCCCCCTCTTAATACAAACTGGGTAGCATTACTCTGAGGTGGATTGATTAAGCCACCCAACCTTTCCACATAAGCTTTTTGTAAATTACGGCGGTAAATATCTACCGGCCTTTTTGCGCTTACCTCCGTAAATACATGTTGCTTTAAATCGCCCAACAGGTCAAAAATGGTATAGGCAGCATTACCAATGGCGACTTCGGCATTTAACATTTTATTCATGGTGGTCGTATTCAATAACTTGCTCAATGCCGCTTCCTGCAAGGTTAAGATAGAAGCGGTGGCGTTGGCCCCTGTTTTTCCGGCTATTTCTTTATTAATTAACCAGGTAGGGGTGGTGAGCACCTGTTTGCTGATAAAGTCCATGGCTTCTTTTTGGGTTTGCCTACTCACATATTCATACACCATTCCTTCCTGGTCATTTTTTTTGATGGTTTCGTACACGCCACCAAAATTATAGGTAACATGGCCAATATAGGTTCTAAACTGGTTGAAAACTTTACTGTACATATCGCCCAGGTCCGAATAATAATCACCGGGTTGTTTTGTCCAGTTAACCAGGTTAGGCACTATCCGCTGCAGGTTTTTAATACCATAGGTAGAAGCCTTCATGGCGTTATCACCAATGCTTTCGCTCTGGTCACGTGGGTCGTCCGGCTGTCCCTGGCGTCCAAAATAAAAACGTTTATCCGATGCCTTTGCTTCAATCCATTTATCCAATATGGGAATTTCTTCCTCCGGGCTATTGGCTTCCGGTATCAGGCGGTACCCCCACTCAATCGACCATTTATCATAATCGCCAATGCGGGGATAAATACCAGCGGGACCAATTTTGTCTTCGGGTTGTGCTACATAGTTAAAACGGGCATAGTCCATAATACTGGGCGTGTGGCCATTGGCTTCTACCCATGCCTTGTCGCGTAATTTTTCCACCGGCACCCCTGCAGAAGAACCAAAGTTGTGGGGTAATCCAAGCGTATGACCCACTTCATGGGAGGATACAAACCGAATCAGCTGTCCCATCAGGTCGTCCTCAAACACCATTTTACGCGCCCTGGCATCAATGGGCCCTGCCTGTATCATGTACCAATCGTGCAACAGTTTCATCACATTGTGAAACCACCCGATGTGGCTTTCAATAATTTCGCCGCTGCGGGGATCAACGGTACTTGGTCCATACGCGTTTTCTACCGGGGATGGTTTGTAAATCACACCGCTGTTGCGGGCGTCTTCCATGCTCCAGGTACTGTCTTCTGCTAATGTAGGAGCTGCTTTACCGATGATTGCATTCTTAAAACCGGCGGCCTCAAAAGCTACCTGCCAGTCGTTGATGCCCTGTATTAAATAAGGCACCCATTTTTTAGGGGTAGTAGGATCGATATAAAACACGATTGGTTTAATAGGCTCCACCAATTGCCCGGCTTTATATTTTGCCATGTCTTCCGGCCTTGGCTCCAGCCTCCAGCGGGAGATTAATTCAATGTCTTTTACACCCTGCGGATTGGCATCAAAATCAGTATAACCGGTGCCAAAATAACCCACTCTTTTATCGCGATAGCGTGCCTGCATGGGCTTTTCGGGTAATAACACCATTGAACTGTTCATTTCCAGTGTAACCGTGGCCATGCTGGGCGTTCTGGGTGGGGCACCTGGTGCAGTGCTACCGGTTTCCGCACTTTTAATAAATGTTTTAACGGTAGTGATCTCGATGTTTTTAGGAAAAGGGCGAACCGAAAGGATATAGGATTTATCGTTCTGAAAAGCGCCAATCCTGAATTGTGATTTACTTGAACCGGAGAAGCCAAACACTTCATTGTCGCCGGTGATGCTTTCGGTGATATCAATTACCACGCCTTTGCCCAGGCTGTCATTGGCAATAGCTTTAATATCAAATGCCATAGCAATCGGCTGAATATTACTATTCATCACCGATTTGT
>JBBQOJ010000487.1:0-3501 GCA_038330815.1 Chitinophagales bacterium
ACGCAATGCCGGAGTCTGCAGGAATTGCGTTTAATAACTTCTTAAAAGCATCCAACCCGCCGGCCGAAGCGCCGATTCCTGCTACCGGAAATTCGTTGGTTGATTTTACAGGCTTCGTTTTAGTTGTTGTTGTTGTTGACATCCTGGTGATTGGTTTACCTGAGTTTAATAGTAGGAAGCAATGTTGCTGCGGGTGCGTTTATTACAAATTTTCCAGCGCGATGCGGCGCTTATCCTTCAACTTTTTAAAATGTGATGGAGTAAGCCCGGTTACCTTTTTAAACTGGTTCGATAAATGCGATACACTGCTGTAATTCAGTTTAAAAGCAATTTCCGTTAAGGTTAATTCATTATACACCAACAACTCCTTCACCCGTTCTATTTTATGCGCAATTAAAAAATGTTCGATGGTGGTACCTTGTATTTCAGAAAACAAATTGGAGAGGTACGTATAATCATGCTGTAACTTTTTACCCAGGTATTCAGAAAAATTTACCTGCAACGGTTCTTCCTGGTAATGTATTACTTCAATAACAGTGGTCTTTATTTTTTCAATCAGCATACTCCGTTTATCGTCCATTAATTCAAGGCCTGATTGCAGTAAGCGTTCTTTTAGTTTGGTACGTACTTCATCAGGCAGGGCTTCCATAATTTCCACTTCGCCCAGGTCAACCATTATATAATGGATACCGAGTTGCTTTAGTTCCTCTCGCGCCACTATTTTACACCTGGCCGACACCATGTTTTTTATGTATAGTTTCATGAATGAGTTATTTCACAATTAAAAGAAGATGCTCCGGCAAAAATCATCTGTTTCATGTTTTCAACATTTCCATGCAAAATAAAGGTTCAGAGAACGTAAAAATATTTATTTAATATGCATTAACAGGAAAATTTTAAACTGCACCATTACACGCCTACCGGGTAGTAATTATCCGGCCCCACTGATCGTATTTAGGCCTTGTTTAAATCATGCTTATTTGGTTTGCCTGGGGCTATGCCTGTGAGATGGCCGGTATTATACTTGAACTATTTTATAGGTTCACCCCTGCACACAGTTTATTGCCTTCCAAATCAGGCGCCCTGTTCTTTTTCAATCCTGGTGGGTATAATATACAAAGGAATGGAGGAATGATGCAACACTTTTTCCGCAATACTTCCCATCAGTATTTTATCGAGCCCGCGACGGCTATGGGTACCCATCACAATTATCGAGACCTGCTCGTCTGCGGCGGCTTTCAATATAGCATCCGCACAATCGCCATCGCCTATAAAAGTGGTAATGGCCGGATCGCCCAGGTGGGCCTTCGACTGTTCCAGGAAATCGTGCGACGCTTTCCTGATGGCCCCATCATCCACAACCATTAGCAGTTCAGGGGAACTAAAACCGGTATAGCCCATAATGGGAGAATAATCCAGGGTTGAATAGTAGGTAGGCTCGGCTACCACGTGTATCAGCATAACCGATGCACCAAGCGATTTGGCCAACCGGTAACCTTCTTCAGCAATTTTTTCGGCATTAGGGTTGTAATCGAGGGCAATTAATACTTTTTCCATTTGGTTATATTTTAGATAGGTTAAACAATAAAATTACCTTAGCAGATGCGGCAACCATGTACAGTTAAAGTGCAATTACACATGCTCCCTGCCCCTTAACAAATGTTACACTACCGGCGAAGGTGGGTTAGTAAGTAATTGAGATAACCCTTATTCTGTCGCTTTATCTTTTTTAAGCGCTGCCGGGCATGTAGCGTTTGTAAATTACACCTTGCATAATTTGTGCTACAAATTTTTACTTACATTTTTTACCATCGCGTCACCCAAAATTTTTACTTTATATTTATTTCTCACGTCCCGCAAATATTTTGGCAAGGTATTTTCAACCCTGTTGCTAACCTGTTCACCTGCAGTGGTCACATAATGGTTGAAGTTGGGCGGGTAAGTAATTTAGTTTATTTTAACGTCCGCTATTCTATAAAAATACCAGTTTTAATGAAAAAAAAAATCAAAGGAATATTTATATTCATCAAGAAAGTAATATTAGAGTTCGTTGATGATAATGTGTTAAAATACAGTGCTTCCCTTTCTTATTACACCGTATTTTCACTGGCACCAATGCTCATCATCATTTTTGCCATCTGTGGTTTGCTGTTTGGCAGGGAGGCGGTGCAGGGACAGGTTTACGGCGAAATAAAAGACCTGGTGGGTTCCACCGCGGCCTTGCAAATTCAGGATACCATTAAAAATATTCACCTTACCCGTGATACCCCCGTAGCCACTATTATAAGTGTAGCTATCTTATTATTAGGAGGTACCGCCATCTTTGGCGAGATACAGGATTCGCTAAATAAAATATGGGGATTAAAAATAAAAACCAAAAAAGCCTGGTGGAAGTTAATTATAAGCAGGTTACTCTCTTTTTCCCTGATTATCAGCCTGGGCTTTGTTTTGATGGTTTCCCTGTTGCTGAATGCGTTGGTAGCAATTATCGGAGGCCAACTCAACCGGCTGGTATCCGGTGTAGGCAAGGTTTTTATACCGGTCATTGATAACCTGGTGACCTTCCTTATAACCGCATTGGTTTTCGGGGTAATTTTTAAAGTGTTGCCCGATGCCAAAATCAGGTGGAAAGATGTGAGTGTGGGTGCTTTTATTACCGCCATCCTTTTTACCCTTGGCAAAATAGGCATTGGCTGGTACCTTGGCCAAAGCAATATGGCCACCATTTATGGGGCTGCCGGCTCGGTTATTATTATTATGGTTTGGGCGTATTACAGTTCGGTGATTCTATACCTGGGCGCCGAGTGCACGAAGGTATACGCTACGCAATACGGCACTAAAATTGAACCAAGTGATTATTCTGAGTGGATCATTATAGAGAAAATTCCCGTTGCCAACGCTACATTAAAGGAAGAAGTATTAAAGTAATTGTATCTTCATAGAAATTTAAAAGCTATGAAGAAGCGTGTATTGGTTATAGACGATGATGTGGATATGTGTGCGTTATTGAGTCGGTTTCTGGCGAAAAATGGCTATGAGGTGGAGACTGCCCATAGCAGTTCACGGGGACTTGAAAAGTTTAGAGAAGAAAAATTTGATATTGTATTATGTGATTTCCGTTTAGGTGAAAAGAAGGATGGCAAGGATGTATTGATTGAAGTAAAGCAGCATAACCCCGATACGATCGTAATCATAATTACCGGCTATTCAGATATAAAAATTGCGGTGGAAGTAATAAAGGCGGGCGCATACGATTATATTACCAAACCATTGGTGCCAGATGAAGTGTTAAGCGTTTTAAGCGCTGCAATACAACAAACCGGTGTTTCCTATCAACGTGCCGGCCGTAGCATGATAACTGATAAACCAAGCGGTAAACATACTACCCCCCCTACCGATTTTCTTGTTGGGCAGTCCCCTTCTACCAAAGAATTGTATAGCCAGGTAGCCATGGTAGCTCCTACAAATTACAGTGTGATATTACATGGCGAAAGTGGCACC
>JBBQOJ010000488.1:0-3496 GCA_038330815.1 Chitinophagales bacterium
GTGTATGCCAACTGTGCTATGGGTTTAATGGTAGCAGCAATATCAAATCCGCTCAGCACCGCATTTGTTTGCTGGTATTGTAATAATGGAAAGGCACCGGCGATGGTGAGTACAGGGTTATCCGGTAACGGTTGCTGGTAGATGAAATCCTGGATGCGGTTAGAATACAGCAACAGGTCAACACTCACCAGGTTAGACGGATGCTGGTAATTAATTCCCGCGGTGATATTTACAGACTTTTCTGGTATAAGGCGGATGTCCCCTTGCTCGTAAGTGGCCGTACCATGATGAATACCATCACTCAGTAATTCATTTACATAGGGGGCCCTGCTGGCCAGGCTAATGTTTGCATTCATCCGCCATTGATCGGAAGGGGCATAAATGGTGTTAAAAGAAGCCGCCAGCGTGGAAAAATTAAAATTGAAATCGATGGTGTCGCCACTGAATTTAAGGCGGCGGGTGTCAATGGTTTTATTATCATACCGGATGCCAGCCTGCAGTTCCCAGTCGTGCCGCTTCCATTTTTCGATATAATAGCCGCCAAAAGTGTAGGAAAAATAATTAGGTATAAAATAGCGGCCGCTATAACTGTTGTCTTGTTGCATCATGGATAGGCCGCCGGTGCCGCTGAAATTATTCTTTTTAGGATGCTCCCAGCTTAGGTCTTGCGTTATTGTGAAGATGGATAGATCCAGTTGGGGGTTGCGGTTGGCGCTGTTTCTAACTATGTCAAATTCTTGCCGGCGGTTAAACTGGCCTGCCAGCAAAAGGGTGAACTTATGTCCGTCCTTAAACAATGTAGTCGTTGATTTTACCAGGTGGTGGGCTACCTGCTGGTAGGGTCGGTTAATTTGATACGTGTTTTGCCCTAGATATACGTCAGCTGGCTTGTCAGACGCAATGGCTTGCTGAAGGTCTGTTAAATTTCCAATGTGCGATCCGGTGAAAATACCAACCGTAGTGGCAAAATGACTATAAAACAACTCGCTGCTGAAGCGGTCTTTTTTCCACCCGGCGGTAAGAGAAAAATTTTTCTCTTCACTCGCGGTATTGTTTAGCCGGTAATTGGGTGTAGTTGCATTGGCACCCTTTTTAAAAGTACCCTGAATCCGGTACCGGAAAGCGGGCTGCTTTTTCAACTGTTGCTCAAATTGGGCAGAAATAACATATTGCCGGTTGTTGGTAAAGTAGGCGGTATTTATTTCGGCAGCATAACCCGGCAGGCTGCGCAATGCTTTTGGCTCTACTAATATTACACCGCCGATGGCATCCGATCCATAGCGCAATTCATCTACTCCCTTTATCACTGTAAGTTTATCAGCAATAAAAGGATCAATTTCGGGGGCATGTTCGTTGCCCCATTGCTGGCCTTCCTGGCGTACGCCATTGTTGATAGTGAGAATGCGGCTGCTATGCAACCCATGTATCACCGGCTTGGAGATGGTTGACCCGGTTTGTAGCATGGTAACGCCATTGATATTGCTCAATGCTTCGGCCAGTGAAAGACCCCTGGTGGCCTGAAGGGCCGTGCCTGACAATTCTTTTTTAAAACCCGTATTGTCGATGCCCTTCTGCGCTTCCACCGTAACGTCTCCCAATGTTTTTCTTGCATGTGGTAGCATCACATCAAAATGAACGTCCCGCGTAAGGGTAATCTTTCGCTCCACCGATTCGCAATTAATATGCGTAATGAGTACGGAATAACTGCCGGCACACAAACTTTCAAACACAAAATCGCCTTTGGCATCGGTAATCACCTGCTTTCCGGTTTCCCTGATCAGCACAGTGGCAGCGGTTAGTTTCTCCCGGGTGTCCGCATCTTCCACATGCCCGGACAGGTGTAGGTTGCAGGATTGCGACCAGCAGGTGAAACCGGTTCCCAATAACAAGAATACTATTGAAATGTATTTTACCATTGCATTAAAAAAATTACTACCACCCCATTGTTAAAAGTAGGAGTCGCATTAAACTGGTGGGATGACCAAACGATAAATAGCAGGAAACAATTAACTAACCTATAAAAAAAAGTAGCTTTTAATTAGGATGGCTGCATGCCAGCGGGGAGGAAAAATCAGGCGCAGGCCGGGGGACCTTTGTTGGAAGTGCAATACACCGGCCGCAAATAAGTGGCAGCGGGATAGTTTACCAGGCTGGCCAGGTATTGTACCAGGGGAACCGGTACTTCAATGACCACCGGCGAATGGTAAACTGCATATTGATGCGAACATACTTTACAGTTTACATCAACCACCAAATCTGCTGACGTGCTAAAAGTAGTGGCTTCGTTTGTACCCTCCTTTACGCCAGCGGAATTTTTAGATGACAAAACAACGTTGTTATGTTGGTGCCATAATTGAACAGGTGCCGCAATAAAGGCATATAACGCCAGTAAAAGGGCCGCCAAAAAATGGTGATATTTTCTAATACCGTTCAATCTAATTTGTAACTAAGTTGCAAATGTAGGTAATTCGAATTAAAAGCGGGCATTCTGTTGAACGGAATACTATAAAATCTTTTTTTTCTGGTTGCCCCTTAGCAATGCTCCTAAAAGCCAGTAAAACGGCAAGGTTTTGCATTTAGGCAGATTGATTATTAAATTGTTATCCCCGTCTTGCTTTGCTAATTTTGCCGATAGCACCATGCAGCAGCGCAGACTGTGCAAATCGCTGAGGCAAAAAGATGAAAATACTAAAAACTATACCAACATTTTTATGGCGGCTGTTCAAAGCACTTTTCCTGCGAAAAAAAGACTGCTGTAAGTAATGCCTTGGCGTAAATGTTACAACTATTTATCAAAATTTTGTAATGATATAGGATAAAATAGCTATACTTTTGTGCTTCCTCAATAATGAAAAAAATTATCGTAACCATATTGGCCTTTGTATTTATCGTCACTTCTACAGGTGCGATGGTACATATGCATTACTGCATGGGTAAGCTGGCGGATTGGGGGATTGGGCACAGTGAATCATCTACCTGTGGCCGATGCGGCATGCAAAATAATGAAGGGGAAGACAATGGGTGTTGTAAGGATGAGCACCAGTTGATGAAAAATGATGCAGATCAAAAAATTACGGAGACAGGTTTTCAAATGACCCAGCAACTGGCAGTGGTACTACCTGTTGAAAATATTGAATTTCCTGCCTTTTGGGTTACTTCTACAATTGCAGAAAATCCCTTCAATCATGGCCCGCCACTTGGCGGCGACGTTGCACTTTACCTGCGTAACTGCGTTTTCCTGATATAATACGTTAATAAATTTTAAAGCCGGGCATCCAATGCCAGGCTATTGGCATTTTTATTATTCTAATCCATTTTTCTTTATTTAAAAATTTAAAACATGATTAAGCGTACCATGCTGATGATGGCAGTTACCTGCATCCTCTCCTTTTCCCTTACAGCACAGGAAAAAACCGACACAATTAAAGTGTATGGTGATTGTGGAATGTGTAAAAACCGCATTGCGAAAACCCTGAAAATTGAAGGCATCAGCAAT
>JBBQOJ010000489.1:0-3496 GCA_038330815.1 Chitinophagales bacterium
GCAACGACTGGGCGGTGGACGATGTAAGCCTAAGTACCTGTGAACCCAATGTAGACCTTAATATCACCCCCGAATTGCTCGGTTGTTATGGTGTACAGGTTGACTTTGATGTAACGGTAAAATGTTATTTCCCAAATTACACTTATTATAAATGGCAACGAAGCACCAATGGCGGTGTTAGCTGGGCAGATGCAGGAAGTAGTGGAACGGGAACTCCTACGCTGATTAATGGACAATGGGAATATTCCGCCACCTACCCTTCCTTTATTGCCAATATGATTGATAGCGGCCACCGTTACCGGGTAGTGGTAGCCACTTCGGCTGCCAATTTATCCGGCAGCAACTGTGCCTACAGTAATAACCAAAGCACCATGCTTAAAATTATTAACTGTACCAACATTTTATCTGCGCAAATAACCAGCTTTACTTCACAACTCATCAATAATAAAAGCCAGCTTAATTGGGTGTCCAAATCGGAGAAAAACCTTAGTCACTACTACATTGAAAAGAGCGCGGATGGTATCAATTTTTTCAAAGCCGGCACAGTGAAAGCCTGGAACAACGGCACGGTGGCATTTTATGGATTTACCGACGATACCATCCTACCCGTACCCACCTATTACCGGCTAAAGATAGTTGACCTGGATGGCCAATACCGATATAGTGCTGTTATAGTAGTGGATCCAAAACAACCCACCTTTTCATTGCTGCAGGTTACCAATCCTTTTCAACATACAGTGGAGATTAATTATGTGGTTCCCCATGATGGTAAGGTGAACTGCCGCCTGCTGGATAGCTATGGCAGACTGGTCTTTGAAACAGTTGCCAAAGGAAAAAAGGGTGGTAACAACCAACGGCTTGAAAACCTTCCAACGCTTGCGCCAGGGATTTATACGGCCACGGTTGTTTTCGAAAACAGGTCGGAAAGTAAACGCATCATTAAATTTTAGCGGGCCATTTCAATTAACATAAACCATAACAAACGTACCCGCAGCAGGGTGTAAATATTCAACCGGCCATCGTATAAACCAGGGTACATAAAACGTAACAATAGGTGGTGTAAACAACGGGTAAAAAATCCTGCCTGGTAACTGGCGGAAAAATACAGCCTGCTTATTGAACCTGCACGTCGTCATTTACTACAGCGCCGGTTTCAACAGTATGGTGTTTTTTTTCAATGGGCTCCTGTTGAAAAAATCGTTTTTGAAAAACAAGGATCGTAATCACCCCGGTAGAGATCGCCGCATCCGCAAGGTTAAAAATGGGGCGAAAAAATTCGAACTGGTCACCGCCCCAAATAGGTACCCAGGCCGGGAAATGCGCATCACGGATGATGGGAAAATACAACATGTCTACCACTTTGCCGTGCAGGAAACCCGCGTAGCCCTGATCTGGAAACATCTTCGCCGCAGTAAAACTGGTGGGATGGCTTTCTTCAAATAGTAATCCGTAAAACATGCTGTCGATCAGGTTACCCAGGGCGCCCGCAAAAATAAGGGAAGCGCATAGAATGAATCCCCTGTGGTACTTTTTTTGAATGATACTACGTAGGTACCACACACCAAAAATAACCGCCCCCAGGCGAAACAGCGTTAATATCATTTTTCCTGCTTCTCCTCCAAACTTCCAGCCATAAGCCATGCCCTCGTTTTCAACAAAATGCAGGATAAACCATTCACCCAGCACATTGTGGTGCTCGTTCATGTAATAGTTTGTTTTGATATAGATCTTAAGGGCCTGGTCGGCAAATACCACCAATAATATAATCAGGATAACGTGTCGTGCTTTCATAATCGGCAAAGATAATAGAATAAGGTATACTGGATACCGTAGGTTGGAGGAGGAACAATGTTTATTGATTTCACGGATGGCTACTCTTCGTAATAAACCCTCCTTACCCGCTGAGAAATTCCTGTTAAAATTTCGTAGGGAATAGTATCCGCCCACTTTGCCACTTCACTCACCGGGAGCGGGGAGCCAAATACGATTACCTCATCTCCCTCCATAGCGTTTACACCAGTAATATCCAGCATGGTCATATCCATACACACATTACCGATCACCGGCACCAATGCCCCCCTGATCCACATGTAGCCGTTGCCGTTACTCATCGCCCTGGGATAGCCATCCGCATAACCAATTCTCACTGTAGCAATTTGGGAATCCTTTGTCACTTTTCCCTTTCTGCTATATCCTACACTATCCCCTGCAGCAACCTGCTTAACCTGTGAAACCGTGGTTTTTAATGTACTAACATTTACCAGCTTTTCCTGCATGGCCGGTGCACTGTCTACCCCATACAATCCTATTCCCAGCCGTACCATCTCCAGTTGCAGGGAAGGATGCCGGTGTATGGCCGATGTATTGGCGATATGACGTATAAAAGAATAAGGTAGCGCCTGTTGCAACAAGGTACAACCCTGCAAAAATGAGGCGGCCTGTTGATTAGTAAATTCATCATGGCCGGCATTATCACTTGCCGCCAGGTGCGAAAAAACCGACTGCACTTTTACAAGTTCAGTGGCTTGCAGCAACGCTGCCAACGCTGGCACCGCCGCAGGTTCAAAACCAAGCCGGTGCATGCCGGTATCCAGTTTTATATGTACCGGGTAATTATTAATTCCTGATGCCTGCAGGTATTGTGTAAATCCCCGGAATATACCCATCGAATACAATTCCGGCTCCAGGTTATACTGTACTACTACATCAAAAGTGGCCTCCTCGGGATTTAATACCAGGATGGGTAAGTTAATGCCGGCCCTTCTTAATTCCACCCCTTCATCGGCATAGGCAACCGCCAGGTAATCTACCTGGTGAAACTGTAATAAATTGGCAATTTCAAAGCCGCCACTTCCATAACTAAATGCCTTCACCATCGCCATTAATTTAACACCGGGTTGCAGCAATTGCTGGTAGGCCCGAAGGTTATGCGCAACAGCATCCAGGTTAATTTCCAATACCGTCTGGTGCACCTTTTGTTCCAGGAGGTGGGCAATTTGCTCAAAGCCAAATACCCTTGCACCTTTCAACAGGATGGTTTCGTTATAAAAATGCAGGCCATAAAATTGCTGCAGGAAGTCGGCGACGGAGGAAAAAAACAGCCGATGCGGGATATGCGTAAACACTTCCTGGCAATTGGTGATTTCAGGGCCAATGCCGATAAAACGATTGATATTTTTTTGTTGCAAGATAGCTGCGACTTCTTCATACAAGGCCTTACTGCCTTTACCCGTTTGTAGAATATCACTTAAAATAAGTGTCCTGTTCGTGTGTTGCTGTTGTTGCACTAAAAAATCCAATGCAATGATAAGTGAGTTGATATCTGCGCTGTAACTGTCATTGATCAGGGAGCAATGATTGATCCCCTGTTTTAATTCGAGCCGCATCTCCACATTTCTTAACTGGCGCATCCGCTGGCGGATGGTGGCATCATCCAGTCCAAACTGCAACAATAAACACCAACAGGTAATGGCATTGCTAATGGAAGCATCATCGG
>JBBQOJ010000490.1:0-3496 GCA_038330815.1 Chitinophagales bacterium
TGAAGAACATCGAACACACGCTCCGGGCAGGGGGGCTCGTATTGGATGCGGGGGTAGAGGATATCCACTCGCAGGTAGAATTGATGCTTACCGGGCGCCTGGGCGATATTGGAAAAAAAATACACAGTGCCCGTAGCCGGAACGACCAGGTGCTGGTTGACCTGAAATTATTTTTGCGCAGCGAATTGGAAAAACTGGTGGAAAGTACCAATGCGCTGTTTACTTTACTGATTCAGCAAAGTGAAAAATACAAGGCGGATTTGTTACCCGGTTACACCCACCTTCAACTGGCCATGCCTTCCTCGTTTGGACTTTGGTTTGGGGCCTATGCCGAAAGCCTGGTAGATGACTTAATTTCATTGCGGGCGGCGTACGAAGTGGTAAACAAAAATCCGCTCGGCTCGGCGGCAGGGTATGGTTCTTCCTTTCCCATCAACCGAACCATGACGACCGCATTACTCGGTTTTGACGACCTTAATTACAACGTGGTATATGCACAGATGGGCAGGGGAAAAACTGAACGGATGGTCGCTTCGGCCATGGGAAATATTGCCGCCACCCTTTCGCGCCTTAGTATGGATGCCTGTTTATACCTCAACCAGAATTTTGGCTTTATCAGTTTCCCGGATGAACTTACTACGGGTAGCAGTATCATGCCCCATAAAAAAAATCCGGATGTTTTTGAACTGATACGTTCTCATTGTAACCGTATCCAGGCCCTGCCCAACGAGATAATGCTAATGACCACCAACCTGCCTTCCGGCTACCAGCGTGATTTGCAGTTGTTGAAAGAGCACCTCATCCCGGCATTGGCCAACCTGCAATCCTGTATTGAAATGGCCGGGTTGATGCTGAGTAATATCGAGGTAAAAAAAGACCTGCTGCTGGAAGAGAAATACCAGTACCTGTTTAGTGTGGAAGAGGTGAATAAACTGGTATTGCAGGGCACGCCCTTTAGGGATGCTTATAAACAAGTGGGTTTGGCTATTGAAGCGGGCAACTTTACTTACACCCCAACTACAGCGCATACACATGAGGGTTCTATCGGTAATTTATGCAATGCAGAAATTCAGCGTATGATGGACACCGTTATACAACAATTTAATTTTAAGAAAGTGCATAGCGCCATTGAACGGTTGTTGGCCTGATGGGTTTTTCATTTATTAGTCCCTATGTAAAACCTATAAGGTCTTCAAAAGCCCATCGCGCCAATAGCTTTTGAATATACCTGAGCCTTCTTTATCGTAAACTCTTCAAAGACGTTAAAGGTGGGGTGTAAAAATGTTCGAGCTCCAGTCCTCAGCCAGTTGAGAGGACAGGCTTGTGAAACCACCACAGTGGAACCAATCAACCACTGGACAGCAATGAATATTGGCAAAACTACCATAGCCAAAAGAATAGATAATTTAAAAAAGAGAGGTAATTTTAAAACGAAAAGGGAGGTAAATCTAAAATAAAAAATGAATGATTTTTTGTGGGGTCGATATTAAACCTATAAAGTCTTCTGCGAAGGGTTTTTGAGATTATAGAGACAGACCTTGTAGGTTTTGTGTGGGATCTTCGTTAAACCCATAAGGTCTTTGTAATAAGCGCATAAAACATATTTCATATTTTATTCCTACATTAGTGAGGCTAAAAAGTTAACTTATGCAGATTGAACAGGTATTTGCTAATAATGAAAAATGGGTGGCGGATAAATTAGCCATCGATCCCCTGTACTTCGAAAATCTTTCCCGTGGCCAGTCACCGGAGATTTTATACATTGGTTGTTCCGATAGCCGGGTAACCGCCGAAGAACTGATGGGGTTGCAGCCAGGGGAAGCCTTTGTACACCGCAACATCGCCAATATGGTAATCAGCATCGACCTCAACATGATGTCGGTACTTAATTATGCCGTGCGGCAACTGAAGGTAAATCACATTGTGGTATGCGGGCATTATTTCTGCGGCGGTGTTAAGGCGGCCATGCAGGCGCAGGACATGGGAATTTTAAATCCCTGGCTCCGCAATATCAGGGATGTATACCGCCTTCATAAAGATGAATTAAATGTTATCACCGAAGAAAACGAACGCTACAACCGGCTGATAGAATTAAACGTGCAGGAACAGTGCATCAATCTTATTAAAACCGCAGCCGTGCAAACCGCTTACCGCCAACGAGGGCTGAAAGTACACGGCTGGGTGTTTGATATTAAGACCGGTAAACTCATCGACCTGCGCATTGATTTTAATAAAGCCCTTGCGGGGATAATGGAAATTTATAACCTCGGGTAGGTGTCTGTATAATTGCTGCCAGGCCGTTAGTACATGCCACCTGTTCACAGTTTCAGATTAATTCTTATTATTGGCAGCAGATTTTAAACCGGCAATATCCAGTTTGTACATCTATAGCATTGCCTGCATAACCGGGTTTGCTTTCGCAGTATCTTCGTCGTTCAGCAACGAACCTAAATTAGCGGGTACGATCTGCCAGGATACGCCAAACTTATCCTGCAGCCAACCACATTGTTGCTGCACCCCACCGGCTGACATCTGTTCCCAAAAATGATTAATTTCTTCCTGTGTTTCGCAACTTACAAATAAGGAATTGGCGGGGTTAAATGTAAATTGCGGTGCACCATTGAGCGCAAAAAAAGGTTGTCCTTCCAATAAAAATGCACCCGACATTACGGAACCGGGTTTTCCGGGCCCTGCTTCACCATACCTCGTAACTTGAACAATGGAAGATTGTGGAAAGATGCTTGTATAAAATTGCATCGCTTCTTCGGCCTGGTTACTAAAGAAGAGAAAGGGGGTAATCATTTGCATAGCCGGCTATTTTATGAGTTGATAAAATGTTAAGGGCGTGTGATACAAAAGTAGGGTCAATTGTAACTTTCCGGCCTGTAGCATTGCGTCAATTAAAGGGGGTGTTTGCAACATAATCCAGCCTGGCATTTGTAGGCTATTGTTCTCAGTTTTCCTGGCCGGCCAGGAAGGCAGGCAATCATGAACGTTAGTGATTCCATTTACCAGGTCAGCTTGCGATTGTATAGATGGAGGGGGTGGCCGGTTAATTTTTACCCAATAAAGTGCTGATACTATCTTAACTATTGCAATGTGTTTAGTAAAAGTTCATTAAAATTTTGAAGGGAAGAGAGTTTAAGATCAGCGGCGTTAAATTTTGCCAGCCGGCTATCAGCGAAGGAAGGCACTACCACGCATTTCATACGGGCAGCCTTGGCCGCAATCATTCCATTGAAGGAATCTTCAAAACACACACATTCGGTGGGGTGGCTGTTTAATAAAATAGCACAATCGAGGTATACCTGCGGATGGGGTTTGCCATAGGGAAGATCGGCTGCGGAAGAAATGGCCTGCAGGTATTTACGTATACCCAATTGATCTATTACCACGTCTATCAGGTCGTTGCCGGAAGAGGTGGCGAGGCCAATTTTAAATTTTTTTTCGATAAAGAAATTGAAGATATGTGCCACCCCCTGCATGGGTTTACCTT
>JBBQOJ010000491.1:0-3495 GCA_038330815.1 Chitinophagales bacterium
GGAAAGCCATGGTGGCGGATATGCTCGACCGCTTTAATATCGTAGGTAAAAAAGACCTCTTTCCTGCGCAGTTAAGCGGTGGCCAGCAGCAACTGGTGGGTATCGCACGGGCATTGATTGCAAAGCCAAAACTATTGCTGGCAGACGAACCGACGGGCAATCTTAATTCCAAACAGGGCGAAGAAATCATGGAGCTATTCACCACCCTTAATGCCGAAGGCGTAACCATCATCCAGGTAACACACTCCGAGAAGAATGCCGCCTACGGAAAACGGGTCATACATCTCCTCGACGGTCGAATTCAATCTTAAGTGGCCGGGTGGAATAACGCGTTCACTATTATCATTTGAAATAAGCATACAATGAAAACAAGGATCTTTTTTTTGTGCGGGTTAATTATCCTGGCCATTGCCGCCAACGCGCAAAACAACAAGCTCAACCTGCAACAGGCCATCCAATTGGCATTGAAGCAAAATATACTTACCCGGCAAGGGGAACTAGAAATGCGTACTGCCCGAATAAATTACCAGCAGGCAAAAAATAATCGTTTACCCGTTGCCGAGGGTGTATACAATTATGGGTTTAACAATGGCCGCAGCATCGACCCTTTTACCAACGGCTATATCAACCAGCAGTTAACTTCCAGCAATGTGAATGCCCAGGCATCGGTTCCGGTATTTAGCGGTTTTGAATTGAAAAATACCATTAAGCGCACCGAACTAAACTTTGCCACTGCAACCATGGAATGGCAACAACGCAAAGATGAACTGACACTTCAGGTGATACTGGCCTACCTGCAAATTTTAAACAATGAAGATGCGCTTACCCTGGCCAGGCAACAGGCCGGCATTACCCGGCAACAGGTGGAACGCCTCGAAATCATCGCCCGGGAAGGTGCCACCAACCCCGCTAATGTAAGCGACCTTAATGGCCAATATGCAGGAGATGAACTTGCCATCATCAATGCCGAAAATAACCTTGCAGCAAGTATTGTTTCGTTAACGCAATTAATGCAGGTGCCCTATGATGCCAACCTGCAAATTGACCGGGCAGGTTTTGGCGAAGCGGTTACTATGTACCCTTCACTGCCAAAAGAGATTTATGCCACAGCCGTGCAACAACTGGCATCGGTAAAAGCCAGCGAACTTAGGGTGCAGTCCAGTTCCGCTGCAGTGAAAGTCGCCGCTGCGCCCTTATTTCCCACCGTATTGTTGTATGGGGTGTTGAACACCAATTACTCCAGCGCTGCCATGATAAATAAAGCCCTTGGCTTTACAGAAGTCACCACCAATGATTACGTGCTATACAATGGTAGCAACCTGCCGGTGGTAACCCGGCAAAATAATTTTAGCAGCCAAAAAATTCAATATGGAAACCAACTCAGCAATAATCTGTCCAGCGCTTATGGGGTAAGTGTTGCTATGCCCTTGTTTGGCGCATTCAGAACACGCAACAATATTAAAATCGCAAAAAATGAGGAGCGGAATAACCGCCTGGTGGCTGATAATATTAAGTACCAGTTAGCGCAGGCGGTGGAGCAGGCATATATCAATATCACTACCACGTATAAACGCTACCAGGTGCTGGAATTCCAGGCAGCGGCTTATGCCGAATCTTTTCGGATAGCCGGCATCCGGTTCGAAAACGGTGTTATTAATTCGCCCGAATACCTGATTGCCAAAAACAACCTTGATCGCACACGGGCCAATATCATTACTACCCGTTACGAATACCTGCTGAGAAAAAAAGTGCTGGATTTTTATATGGGGAAATTGTAAAGCAGCTTCGTTGATGCTTCAACCATGCTACTCAATTTTCAAAACGGATGCTTTCCTTTAACTCCCGTTCGCTGTACGACAGGTTGTATTGCTTTAATACTTCATCGGGCACTCCCGTCCATAGATTGGGTTTATTGCCCGCATAACCAATATCGGTTACGCCCATTTCCGAAGTATAAAAACCCGTGGCCGTGAGGTTACGTACCAGGTTAAAAAAAGCGATGCCCTGTTTCATGCCTGGTTTTACCTTCTCCGGGTAAGCAATATCATCCACAATTTGTAGTTGCTGGGCAGGTGTAATAGCGGTGAAAGCTTTTTCAAATCGTTTCAACGATTGTATATCCAGCCACCGCAGTCCACCCCGCATAGGGATTTGGTGCTGGGGCATATCCTTTACAATAAATTCAATAAAGTCGGGTACTTTGGCATCCGAAGCACTGCCGCTAACAGCATCTTTCGGAATAATAATATCAGCCAATACCGTAATGGTAGCCATTTCGTCCGGTGTAAAAAATACCGCCTCCCGCAGGTTTTTATTGGCAATTATTTCTTCCGCCATCCGGTCGTCCTCATTAATGGAGGGGGTGTTGGTGGCCACCGGTTTTTTTTTATCCTTTGTATCACAGCCCTCTATCATCACCGCAGAGGCGGCCGTGCCGATGAGCAATGCCTTGATTGATTTTCTTCTGTCCATAACGGGTGAGTTTATTCGCCTGGTTGTTGCCAACAACCGCAGCATTGTACATTAGATGGTTTGTTTTTTCAATTGATCGATGATGTATTCCGAGGTTCGCATCGAAAGCGCCAGGATTGTCCAGGTGATATTCTTGTCTGCCTGTGATACAAACTGGCCACCATCTACATTAAATAAATTTTTACATTCATGCGCCTGGCTCCATTTATTGAGGGCCGATTTCTTTTTGTCGTCACCCATCCTGATTGTACCTGCTTCATGAATGATATTGCCCGGGTTGGCGAGGCCGTAATCATTTTCAGGACCGGCATTGTCGCCCCAGGTAATCACTGCGCCCATATTGTGCATAATCTCTTTAAAGGTTTCCTTCATGTGTTTGGCCTGCTTTATTTCAAAATCACTGTTTTTTGTATTGAAACGCAGTACGGGTATACCATACTTATCAACTACGGAAGGGTCAATTTCGCAAAAATTTGATTCAAGTGCAATGCTCTCCCCACGCCCCGCCATTCCTACATTGGCACCATACAAGTACCGGTAATCCTCTTTCAGGGAGGCGCCATATCCGCCGGCTTCTTTTGTTTTACCGTTGATAGGGAATTTGCCATTCTGGCCTTCAATGCCAAACCCAAAGCCATACGCCGGCTGGTTCATACCACCCCAATATTCAATATGGTAGCCGCGGGGGAAATCCAGTTTTTTATTATCCAACCACCAGGGCGTATATACATGCATGCCGCCAACACCATCTTCGTTGTAACGCTTTCTTCCAAACAATTGGGGAATTACACCCCCCATGGCAGCACCGGTAGAATCGTGCAGGTATTTACCAATCACGTTGCTCGAATTGGAAATGCCATTCGGGTGTTGGTCCGATTTTGAATTCAGCATCAGGCGGGCGCTCTCACAGGCACTTGCCGCCAGGATCACAATTTTTCCCATCACCTGGTATTCCTGCAGGTCTTCCTTATTTACGTAAGAGACGCCTGTGGCCAGTCCTTCTTTATTTGTTAGTACTTCCCT
>JBBQOJ010000492.1:0-3495 GCA_038330815.1 Chitinophagales bacterium
GGCCACTTTTTTAAGAGGAAATGCAATTGCTTTATCGTAGCCGTAGTTTGAGTTTACCAGGTTAGTGCCTGTCTGGTACCAGAATGGCTTATGGATGGAGAATTTTTATATTCTTAAATTTTGCATGGGATGGCGTTCTGCGGCGTTAAACCTGGGAAGTTCTATAGTATCTCGTTTATAAATAATGTAATTGGTCGAGCATATTTTTTGAGCTAATTTTGCTTGTTTTTTTCGGCAATATCTAAAACCATTTCTATGATGGTATTCGAAATTTGCATCACTAATCCAGGGCTACCGGATTTTCAACAGTTACAATTCATCGGAAATTCATTAATCAAATCACTTTTTTCCAGTGAACCCTTTTTGCGTAACCTTCAACCACCGATTGCCGGCTTTACATCGCAGGATTGCCTTTATTTCACCAGACCCAAACCTGCTGCTACCGCGGTAATGCCGGGAAAATATCCTTCCTTTAGTTCGGTTGCTTTATGATAGGTGATACCCCTTAACTGGGTTTCTGTTAACGGAATACTCAATGATCCTATGAAAATGGAGCGATGGGTGGATGGAGACAATCTTACTACCCTTTCTCCTAACGCTGTGCTGCCTAATCATTCGGGGTATATTAGCCTGGCACCTTAAAGAAAACACATCGAAGATAGAGTTGCACCCGTTAAAAGTAAAGGCTAAAACTGGTAGGGGCACCCATGAATGCTGCTATAATTCCACCCTTACTGCGGGTCACAATTGACAGTTTGTATTACCCTGCAGGAGGACTCCAAAGTGCATTCAGCATAGACGGGAGCTGAGAACAGGCAATTGAGGCGAACGTTTGATCATTTTGGCGGAACAAATGGGGCAAATGCGCATCTCAATAATGAATAGCCAGTTAACATAATATCTTGACCAGTCTTTCAACCGGATATATTTTGGTACAAGTGCATTCTTTGGGGTACCGGCCATCAAAGCATTAGCGGGGGTTAGTGTAATTTGATGGCGTGCTGTTATTGCAAAACCCAGTTTTCTCCAAATGATTTCATAAAAAATTGAGCCAGCTGATGAACTATTTTTCACTAGGGAATTAAAAAATATAAGTTGGATAAAATATAACCGGCACATTAGCGTTTACTTATCATCCCAGGGATAAAAGACACTTGTGCTTGGTAAACAAGAGGTTTTCTTTGGGGGTTACAGAACCGCTTTAGGTTCGTAAACAAAGGCCCGATTTCTATCGGGCCTTTCGGTTTTTACCCTTTTGGCTTTAAAAAGGTTAACGGCAAGGCTGGGACGGGGCGCATCGATACCCGCTTTTTTTAGCTTAATCGTATTTTTGAATTTATCAGTTCATCAATAGTGTTGTTGAAAGGCTGGTTTTTAAATAATTTGTTGTACACCCGGATGGGTTACCTACCTATTTTTTATAAAAAATTTTCGATGTAAACGGGCTGGAAGGATATCAATTAATGGACTGGCGGATCGAAGTAGGAGCTGAATAGCTGAGGAATCAAATTTAATAACCGCTATCGCAGTAACTTATACTAAGATGTTATCCTCCTGGTTACGATCTTCTTTTTGGCAGGCCTGGTAGAATCACCCTGCAATGGCCTGCTGGTAGTCCCTTTGATTTTATTCACTATAATCAGTGGTTTAACTTCAGGATAACCATCCTTGTTACTTAACTCAAGCAGGTAGGTATTTTGTTGTTTTTCACCAGATTGCTCTTCCTCAACCTTTATGAAATAGGTGAGTGATTCAATTTCCTTTTCTGCTGCAGCTATAATGGAGGGCTCATGCACCCGTGCCGGCCTCAACAGGTCTTCATTAATATAAGTGTTAATAATTTCCTGATGTTTAACCCGTGCTGGTTTTCTTTTTCTTCGGGGTAGTTTATTTTCCGCTACAGTTGATAGTGGGTTTACAGCAACTGGCGTTGTAATTATTAGCTTTTTAATGTCATTGTGGTTGCTTACAACCGGGTATGCTGTAGCACCAGGCGTGTCAGGATATTTGATGACGGTGGCCTCCGAAACACCGAGGGAACCGAATTGAAGAAAAGTAGGTAGAAAACAGGTAATGGACGCTACTACCAGGCAAAAAAGGACGGCTATTTTCATCTTATGTAAACCATGCAACTCCACGCTGGAATTAGCATTGAAGAGACGTTTAATCCTGTGCAGCAACAATTTTTTACCATTGGTGGCAGTAAGGGTAAGCGCAGGCTGCCGAAGTTGCCGTTGCTCTTCTAATATAATTAATGCCCTGGCATAATCATGTTGGTCGAACTTAAAATTCAGCACCCAGTCATCACAGCAATTCTCCCGTTCTCTTTTAATACTTTGATGCAGTAACAGGGCAAAGGGATTAAAAAATAATACCATCATTACTACGGTCTCAAGTAGATTAACCAATAAATCATTCCTCCTGATATGTGCTATTTCATGCAAAACGATTGCTTCAATTTGCGTAGGGGTTAATTGATTGACGATGGCCAAGGGCAACAATATCAATGGTTTTATGATACCAGTCACACAGGGTACATCGATGGCAGCCGACAACCAAATGTTGATTTTTTTGGTAATCCCAACGTGCAGCGCAGTTTTATTAACAAATAACCGGATATCAAGCGGCGCCTTGCTTAAACCATTTCGCTCCAGGTAAATACTGTTGATAAACGCTTTAACAAAACGGAGAAGGTGATAGGACAGTAGCAGTAAATAAACACTGCCAAGTAATGGTAGCATTTTATTAAGTAATAGTAATTTACTACTGATGTAGTCATTCAGCAGGATGCTGTTATTGGAAGGTGTGGCTATTAATAACCGGTAATTTTGAAGTAGGGTTGCTAAAAACCAGGAAAAGGAGGCAAAAAGAAATAACAACCCAAGGTGGTACTTTACCAACGCCGGCAGTTTTTTATCGGTTATAATAACCAACTGGTAAATAACCCATAAACAGCCTACCTGCCAAACACTGTTGATCACGGCCCAGCCAAGTGCAGGAAGAAAATAATGTTGTTCAAAAAGGGGCAACTGCATATGACAGCTATTTGATGGTGTCCAGGTAGTTTTTTATTTCTTCCAACTCTTCTTTTGACGCCTTGTGATTGCCTAATGCCTGCATCACCAATTGCGCCGAGGAACCGGAAAAAAGAGAATCGATCATCTTATTCAAAAAAAGATTTTGGGTGTTTTCACGACTTACTGCCGGTTTGTATAGATGTGTTTTGCTACTGCTATCGCGGGTCACCAGCCCTTTCTCAAACATTATTTGCATCAATTTCAGGGTGGTGGTATATCCTGCCTCCTTCGATTTTAATAATTCATCGTGCACCTCTCTTACCGTAGCAATATGCTTCACCCAAAGCACCTGTAAAATTTCGAGTTCACTTTCAGTGGGCTTGTTATTCTTATGTAATATCATAATACGATTGTTTTCGTAAAGCAAAGTAAGAATTATTTCGTAATTCACCCTGCCGTTCCTATAATTTTTTAAAAT
>JBBQOJ010000493.1:0-3482 GCA_038330815.1 Chitinophagales bacterium
AGTGGGTCACTGGCATATTATACCGTGTTTTCCATGGGGCCGTTGTTGATCGTTATTATTTCCCTGTGTGGCATCCTATTGGGCCGCGAGGCGGTGGAGGGTAAGGTATATGGGCAACTGGCAGGATTTGTGGGAGCGGATACGGCTGCGCAATTGCAGGAGATTATAAAAAATGCTTCCCTGGCAGGGAAGAGTAAAATGGCCGCCATCATTGGGGGTATTACCTTACTAATAGGTTCTACAACCGTGTTCGCAGAAATCCAGGATTCTATTAATGGTATCTGGGGCCTAAAACCAAAGCCGAAAAGGGGATGGGTGAAGATGCTGCAAAACAGGTTTCTTTCCTTCAGTGTGATTGTAGGCCTGGGGTTTTTGTTATTGGTGTCACTTGGATTAAGCGCCATCATTGATGGTTTTAGCAGTTACCTTAGTGCTCGTTTCCCCGATATTACTATCTATGTTTTGTATATCGTAAACATACTTATTACCCTGGTAGTTACCACCCTTATATTCGGTGTAATTTTTAAGGTGTTGCCGGATGCCAATATCAAATGGAAGGATGTAATTGCCGGGGCTTTGACAACCGCTATCTTATTTATGCTGGGAAAATTCGCCATTTCTTTTTATATAAGTAAAAGTAATGTGGGTAGCACGTATGGTGCTGCAGGTTCCCTGGTGATATTATTGCTGTGGGTATACTATTCATCGCTGATCCTTTATTTTGGCGCCGAATTTACAAAGGCCTATGCGGTGAAATTTGGCGAATCGATTTATCCCAATCATTACGCAGTTACTACCAAAATGGTGGAGGTAGAAACTGGCGATGCCTGCATACAGGCAAAAGAAAATGCTACCATTGAAACAAAGGCAAAAGATGGCGAAAGCAATAAGGATATTGCAACAAAAGACCCGGAGTAATAGCGTTTATTTCTTTTTCAACACCATCAAATAACCGCCCCCTGCCGCCATCGTTACCGGGATGGTGAACCTATTGGTAAGTATTCCCTTTTCGATAATGTAATCTGCCGGGTAGCGGTTTGCATTAATACCATCCCTGCAAATTGTGTAATCATAGCTACCGGGAGGCAGAAAATCCAGCGCCAGGCTAAGTGCTCGTTCCTTCCAGTTGGTGATGCCGCCGATGTACCAGTCATCGCCTTTTTTGCGGACTGTGATAATAAATTCTCCTGCTTCTCCGTGGGGGATTACCGTTTCATCCCAGGTGGAGGGAATGCTTCCCAGTAAACTCATAAACGCGGGTTCTTTCCATCCTTGCGAAGGATTGCCTGAAAATATTTGCATTGGATTATCATACACCACAAACATTGCTAACTGGTGGCAACGCGTACCCATACTCATTACCTTTTCGCTAATGGGCCTGAATTGCTCCCTGGTGGCGTTGTCCAGTAAACCCGGCTCGTAGTCCATAGGTCCGCCTACCATGCGTATAAACGGCAGCAGCAGGTCGTGGCCTGGTGTTGCTTTGCTACTCCAGATATTCCATTCTGCCCCCAACACACCCTCCCGGGTGATGGCATTGGGGAATGTGCGGTTGAACCCGGCAGGTTTATACGCCCCATGAAACATGATCATGATTTGCTTACGTGCGCAGGCCTCCGCCATTTGGTAATAAAAGTTTACCATGCGCTGGTCATCCCGATCCATAAAATCTGTCATGATATAATCTACTCCCCATTTTTTAAATTGAAGCAGTGCACTGTCCAACTGACGGTGAAGGGTAAGTGCTAAAGTCCACAAACTTAACTTTACACCATTGGCTGCAGCATAGGCCGACAATTCGTCCATATCAATGTTTGGGTTAATCTTAAACAGGTCTTTGTAATCGCTCCAGCCCGCATCCAGCATTATCCGGTCGAAGCCAAAGCGTTTGGCAAAATCGATATAATATTTATAGGTGGCAGTGTTGATGCCTGCTTTGAAGGGAACATTGAAAAGATTGATGCCGATGATCCATTCATCAGTGCCCTTACCCGGACGTATCCACGAAACATCCTTCACCCGTGAAGGTGCTGCCAGCCGGTATACAATGTCATTGCCCGGCAGGTCGGCATCCCTTACGCCAATGGCCAGCACCCGCCAGGGAAAGGCCCTGCTGCCAAAAGTCTTGGCAATATAGGGAGCCCGTTCCGTTACCAGGTATTGCGGGTACTCCGATTCATTGATGGTTTCTTTTAAGGGATAACGGGCAAAAGCTGCCTGGAGGTGATTGGATTCGTTTCCGCGGTGAAACATACCCGGGTAATCTTCGATATCCGATTCGGTGATGACCATTTTCGGGCGATCTCCTGGCGACACTACCATCACCGGGTTAAAAAACAGTGTGTTATTGGCTATACTGTCTATCGGCCGGTATTGATACACTGATTCAAAACTCGTGTGAAAACTATCGGCATCGGCCCGCTTTTCCACTTCAGGATAATATAGGCTGCTACCAGGTGGAAAGGTAAAGTTGGCTACTTCATTTTGTACAATGATGGTATCCTTAAACCGGGTGACAAACCGGTAGGCTAAACCATCATTGTATACCCTGCAAATTAGGCTAAACGGTTGCCGGAAGCGGATAGTAAGTTCATTGTATTCATCCCGGATGGTGATACGTTTTTCCGGTACCGGTGAAATGATGGTTTCATTCACCGTTCGCCGGCTTATTTTGGCAATACGCAAATCGTTTCCCAGGGCAATTTTCTGGCCGATTACCATGTTAATGGGAGAGGGAAGCAAGAGTGGTTGATCCTGGAAAAAGACAGCGATACTTAACTGCCGACTGGTATTAATGATGGTATTGATATTGCCATCGGGCGATGTGATGGATTGCTGTGCCATCAACGGGCATAACATAACGGCAAAGGTTACCTGCAGCAGTATTTTTCTAGTAAGCATAGCAAGACTTTAACTTAAAAGTACATCTTATCCCGTTAAACAGGCAGGTTGTAAATAAGTTAGCAATTGTGAAATGCAGCTTTTAGCGATGGCGCAAAATATCTTCTGTGATCTTAATGGCGTGCTCCCTTGAATTTTCAATAAACAGGCTATGCGTATTCATCCCCCCGCAAATTACCCCTGCCAGGTAAATCCCTTTGATATTGGTTTCATGGGTAAGTTCATCGTACACTGGCTTGCGCACTTCATCAGCAGATAACTCAATGCCTGTTTTTTGCAGAAAGGCCAGATCGGGCTGGTAACCCGTCAATGCAATTACCCAGTCATTTTCTAGGGTGACCACGCCAAAAGGTGTTTGAATATCCACCTCTTTTTCGCGAATGGCAAGCAGGGTGGAGTTATAATGAGCTTGAATAGCGCCTTCACTAATGCGGTTAATAATATCCGGCCGTACCCAGTACTTCACCCGTTCACCTACCTGGTCATCCCGGATGACCATCGTTACCTGCGCACCTTTGCGATAGGTTTCCAGTGCAGCATCAACGGCGGAGTTGCTGGCGCCTACAACCAACACTTTTTGA
>JBBQOJ010000494.1:0-3476 GCA_038330815.1 Chitinophagales bacterium
TCGGGTGCGCTTGTTGAAAAATTTGGGCGAAATGCTTTTTCCTACCTTTTTACATTATCGGATTTAAGTGATGGTTCAGGTATGCTTAGACCGGGAGTTAAAGATAGGGCTCAACAACAAAAAATTTTAATTGCTGATCGTAATATCATAAATAATAAATTAGAAGAATTTCTTAACAAACATTTCATCTAACATGCTCCTAAACCTCTCCAATCACCCAAGCAACCTCTGGCCTCAAAACCAACTGCAACAGGCGCAGCAATTATACCACACCGTTACCGACCTGCCATTTCCCCAAATAGACCCGGAATATAATTCGGATCAATTAGAAATGTTGGTGGAAGAATATGAATTAAAAGTAAGAAAGACCGATCCCATCGCCGTACACATCATGGGTGAACTCACTTTTACCTACCGGCTGGTTAACCGGCTAAAAGCCATCGGCATACATTGCATCGCCAGTACCACCGAAAGAAAGGTATCCATCGAAAACAATATCAAAACATCCCAGTTTCAATTTGTGCAATTCAGGGATTATTAAGTGCTTGAAATAAACAGAATCATTTATGGCCGCAAAGCTGAATACTAAACAACAAGAAGTGTTTGATCAACTGAGGGCCTTTGTAAAAACTGATCAGCATGATACCTTTATCCTGAATGGCTATGCAGGAACCGGGAAAACATTTTTAATCCAGGAGTTTGCAAAATATTTGAAGGAGCAAAAAATTAAATATTCCTTGCTGGCCACAACTGGCAGGGCCGCCTCGGTATTGAAAGGAAAAACTGCCCTGGAAACCAATACGGTACATGGAGAACTATACCGCTTTTCTAAAGTGGATGGCGATGATGAAAATATCCCGGATGATGCGCCTGCTACCGCTTACGGACAAATGAAACTTATTTTTGAACCAAGGCTACAGGAAGAAAAAGGTAAAATTTACCTGGTGGACGAAGCATCTATGCTGGGCAGCGAATTGGGGCCCGATACCTCCTTTGCCAGTTTTGGTTCCGGGCTTTTATTGCCTGATTTTTTAAAAGCCATCCGCGACAACAAAATCATTTTTGTGGGAGATCCCTGCCAGCTTCCTCCTATTTGTCAAACCTTAAGTCCCGCCCTGGATGAACACTGGTTGGTGAATGCGGGAAGAAAAGTAACAACCGGCACTTTGGATCAAATCATGCGTACCCAGCAGGGAAATGATATACTTACTATTGCAACAGACATCCGCCAGGCGGTGGGCAAACCTAAAGCATCCAACTGGACAAAACTGCCAGCCAGGAACCGGAATAATTGTACCCTATTTGCTGATGCCAATACCTTGTTCCTGGAATATTTTTCCAGATTTCTACAGTACGGTTCACTTGATAGTATTGCCATCGCCCGCAGCAATAGTTTATGCAATAAAATAAACAAAAGCATCCGTTACAGGCTTTACCCTGGCTCAACGGAAATTATAAACGTAGGCGAGATATTAATGGTATCGCAAAACAATTACCTGGTTCCACTTACCAATGGCGATTTTGTGAAAGTGCTGGAAATTGGAGAAATACATCCTAAAGACCAGCTTCGGTTTGCAGATGTACGAGTGGCTAACATGGAAACAGGAAATGAACACAAGGTAAAGCTGGCGCTTGACCCGTTTGTAAATTTTGCGCCCAACCTTACGCCCGATCAGCAACGCAGCCTGATGATCGATTTTTCAAGAAGAATGCGCAGCAAAAGTATCGGGCCAAAATCAGGTGCCTACCAGGAAACCATGCGTAAAGATACTTATCTCAATTCGCTCAGGGCTACCTATGGTTATGCCGTTACCTGTCATAAGGCGCAGGGTGGCGAGTGGGACAATGTGTATTTGTTTTTAGATAAAAGTATGTATGGCGCCATGAACAACGATGAAATGCTGCGTTGGTGGTACACCGCCATTACCCGTACCCGCAGGCAACTGCATTTGCACGATGATTGGTGGCTCAAATAAAAAACATACAATATGGAAGTTCAACCGCTCGCCCGGGCATTCGCCCTGCGCCAACAAAAAAACTATCCCCAGGCCCTCGATATTTACCAGCCGCTTTGGCAGCAAGACCCGAACCAATTGGACGATTGGGCGGGATGGAGTTATACGTATTGCCTGAAGGAAACGCGGCAATACCAGCAGGCGCTGGATGTGTGCCGTCAACTGTATCAACGGTTTCCGCAAACGCCCATTATCGGGCAGCTTTATGCGGGGTGCATTTATTACACACAATTTACCGGTAAGGAAATGCCTGAGGTAGCGGTGGCTATAAAGGCAGTTCAGGCCATGTTTAGGCTTTGTCCTCCGCATCAGAAATATTCGCTCACTTCAAAAGCCATCTTTAAACTGGCAAAGCTTTTAATGAGCCAGGCTGTGGTAAACTGGCCGGAAATTGAAAGCTGGCTATTAAAACTTGATCCCGATTTGCTCGACGATCAGCCATTTAGCATGAAGGCGCCCAATGGAAAAACAATCGAGTATGCATCGCCAGTGGAAGAATGGTACAGCGCCATGATAAAGGTAAAAGCCGGGCTAAATCAGCCCAACGAATTGCTGGCCCTGCTGGAAGCTGCCCGCAAGCGGCAATTAAAATGGCATTACAGCAACCCCGTTTGGTTTGCCCGCAAAGAAGCTTTTGCCTACCTGCAACTGGGGCAACTGGAAAAAGCCGAAAAAATTCTCCGGGAAATAATCACCCGCAAAAAAGACTGGTTCCTGCTGCAGGACCTGGCGGATATAGTGAGAGATCCCAAAGAAGCCCTTTGTTTACTGGCTACTGCCGCCCTTGCCTTTGGCGATGCCGACAAAAAAATAAAACTTTATTACAGTATATTTAATAAAATAAAACAGGACCCTGCACTAAAGGAAGAAGCAAAACAGCACCTGTTGCTGGTGGCTGCCATAAGGCACCAGCACAACTGGCCCATACCTGCTCATATTCAATCAGAGTTGGTAGCGTATCATGCGCCGGAATTAAATGGCTTGCAATACAATGGCCTCATCCGGCAACTAACACCGTTTTGGAACAAACTGGCCAATGCCGGTAAAACCTACCTGGTGGGCGCTATTGAAAAATTACTGGAAGGAAACCAGTCTGGTTTTGTGAAAACGGCGGATGGAAAGCGCTATTATTTTAGTATGCGGGAAGTAAAGCCACCGGTTAATAAAGCCATTACGGGTGCTGGGGTAAGTTTTGAACTGGAAGATGGTTTTGATAAAAAAAGAAACCAGGCTACCAAAAACGCGGTAAGGCTGGTAATTCAATAATCAATTATGAATATAGTAATCAACTCCTACGGCGCTACCCTGCAAAAAGAAAACAACCTTTTTGTAATTACCAGCCCCGATGGCAAACAAACTTTTCCACCGGATATCGTAAAATCCATTTCCATCAGCAAGGCCGCCCGTATTACCAGCGATGCCATACTACTGGCCATTAAACACCAGGTAGATATTTTATTT
>JBBQOJ010000495.1:0-3461 GCA_038330815.1 Chitinophagales bacterium
GGAGAGTTGAATATCTCGCAGGGATTGGTACAAAATCCACTTTGGTAAGCCGGTAATAAAGCAACCTTCCTGCCAAAACAGGAGTATATGATATTTTGAAAAACCAAGCTATTTTAAGCAAGTATCGTTAGTTATAGCATGCCAGGGGTGGAATATCTATTCCGCCCCTTTATTTTTATGCGCCGGGGGCTTGGATACTTTTACGTACCAATATATTGCTGGTACATCACTACTTTCGCATAGGTACGGTGAAGGTTAATAAATAGGGTACAGTATCCTGCCTGGTTAATTATTGACCATTATCACAATATCATCAACCTCATGAAATGAACAATATGAAACGTATAACCCATATTGCAGTGCAGCTATCCTACGGGCTATTTTTCCTGCAGTTATTGTTAGTGCCAGTCGTTACACGTGCGCAACAATTAGACACCGGCAGGTACCGGGTGAAAACCGACCTTGTAATTCCATATACTTATTTGGGTACTATCAAAAGCCGGCCGGCCAATGAAATCACTTCCTCCAACTGGATCATCGGTTGCGAAACGCTCGACCGCGACTTTACCGATTACGACGCCTATAAAGAATACCTGGTGCCACTGGGTATCCGCCGCCTTAGGATGCAGGCTGGCTGGGATAAAACAGAAAAGGTGAAAGGCACTTACAACTGGGCCTGGCTCGATCATATCATCGATGATGCGGTATCCCGCGGACTTCAACCCTGGTTACAAACTTCGTACGGAAACCACAACTACCCGGGTGGTGGTGGCGATAACCTGGGTGCAGGCGTACCCCATACAGAAGTTGCACTAAAGGCCTGGGACAAATGGGTAACGGCACTGGTTACCCGCTATAAAGACCGGGTAACAGAGTGGGAAGTATGGAACGAACCTAATTTTGGTGATAATAATGAAAATACTCCCGAGAAATGTGCAGCCCTCAACATTCGCACGGCGGAAATTATTAAGCGCATTCAGCCGCAGGCCATCATCTCCGGATTGTCCATGGGTCATATTTCGCTTTCGTATGCTGACCGGTTTTTTAAAGTACTACACGCCAAAAAGAAATTTCATTTATTTGACAATTTTGGTTACCACGATTATGTGTATAATCCTGATGCAAATATCCACGAGGTGATCACCCTGCGTAACACTTTACATCGTTACGCTCCGAATGCAAAAATACGGCAAGGAGAAAATGGTGCTCCCTCCGCAGGTGGGCCGGGAAGGGGCGCCATTGGCGACTGGGACTGGTCTGAGCTATCCCAAGCCAAATGGAATACCCGCCGCATGTTGGGTAACCTGGGTCATGATATTGAATGCAGTATTTTAGGTATCATCGATATGGCGTATAACAGTGGTCCAATAAAGCGGCTCAACGTGAAAGGCATCCTGCAATCTGATTCCTCAAAAAAAGTGATCCGGCCAAAAATGGCCTACTATGCCATGCAGAATGTAGCCGCCATTTTTGATAACCGCCTGGAACGCATTAAAGACGTCCACTACACCTACAACCCGCAACAACTAACCAGTAATGACCAGCAGGTGAGGGTGGTAAAATCTACCGATCGTAGTATCGCCCTATTTGGCTATCGCCATCCTGCTACAAAAAAGCAGGTATATACCATATGGTCCGACGAGCATATCCCCACCAATTCAAACAACACCAGGAGAATTGACTTTACCATCATCAATGGTAATTTTGACCAACCCGTATTGGTAGATGTAATTACCGGAAGCGTGTATGAAATACCCGGCAGCCAATGGAGTAAAAAAGGCAACGCATTTATATTTAAAGGCATACCGGTGTATGACGCCCCGGTTCTCATTGCCGACAAAAGCTTGCTATCCTACCGGTGAGAACTCGCCTGGCAAATAAAATGCGTTTGGAAGATGTTGCCTTGCCTGAAGGAACTGCATTTGCTACAAAGGGAAGCATGGAAGTGGCTAGGCTAAAAGGCCGGGCCTTGGTTTAATGTAAAAGGGCAACATATCCATTGCTATTTGGTGAGGCGCCACACATATCCTAGCATCTGCACAAGGCCGTTCCGGGTTTGCGCCATTCTACGGCTCATTTATATATATCCGTTTTCGATATCGCTTTCTTTAACTTTATCGCCTTTACATCCTATAAATTTCAGGAATTAAAAAAGTAGTTTTTTTTATTCTTTGTCGACAATTCAAGTTATTAACTTTAATTGTTATTATTGGTGAAAAAAAATTAGTTATTCAATACCTTTTATTAAATAACAAAAATCCAATCATTTGATAATATCGAAGCAAATAAATGACAAACCCACAACGTATTGGGAAGATTATATGCACAGCCCCTTATTTAAATGTCAACCACCTAGTGCAATAATCATAATGTACCATAATGCCTATTGCAACTCTCCACATTAAGTCAGGAAATAATGAAATAAACGACAAGTTGAAATTAAAACTATGATAGTAAATTATTTTAGAAAGAGAAGCTGTCAATTAAAATTATGCAGTTTGTGCACCTTGCTTTTTTTCATTGTCGTAAACTCATATGCTCAAAAACAAAAGATATGGGTAGATGCTGATACAGGTAATGAAACGGACGACATTTATGCGTTGGCCCGTCTTTTAGCTGAGCCTTCTGTGGATGTAAAGGGAGTAAGCTCTGCCCATTTTAATAATGCCGATTTGGTTGCATTTGAAAAGTGGAACCAGTATGCTACCAGGAATATAAATACAGTTCAAATTTCCCAACAATTAAATGAAGTCCTGTTGAAAGTAATGGCAGGTTGTCCGTTGCTCATCCGGTTGGTGCCGACAGGCAAATGGGACGTGCCTGGGGTGGAACGGCGCCCAGGTCATCTGATGCTGCGAAAGCTATTATTGCTGAAGTGAAGCGGTTAGGAAATAATGAAAAATTGGTTGTAATAAGCCTGGGTGCGCTCACTAATATTGCTTCTGCTATTGCCCTTGATACCAATATTGCAAAACATATTATTTGTTATGTATTAGGTGCAAAATATAATTTGAGCAAGGGCTATTGGAATAAAAGCGAGTTCAATATCCGCAACGATTTAAATGCATTTGATTATTTGTTGGACAACGCGTCAGTAGATTTAATTGTAATGCCAATTGATGTGGCTTTTCCTTACAGGTTTAAAAGAGATGCCTTGTATAAACGGCTGCGCAGTGATGCACCGCTTGAAAACATGATGAAACAGCGATGGGAAGAAACGAATCCGCAGGATACTCTACGCACTTTATGGGACCTGGCATTGGTACAAGCGTTTCTAAAACCTGGGTATGCAGCAATACAGCAAGTACTTACACCTCCTGAAAATAGACAACGATTTGTAAAGGTTTACTCAAAAATCAATGTACAGCGAATGGAGGAAGACTTTTTTCAAATACTCACTTCGATTTATAAAAAGCCATAGTAAAAATTCCAAAATTGGATAATTATACCTGGTGCGGCAA
>JBBQOJ010000496.1:0-3457 GCA_038330815.1 Chitinophagales bacterium
GGTATCCAGCAAAGGTAAAAGAGGCCGGACAGCACATCCAAAAAGGTGTTGCCATGAAGGCGCCAGAATTCATTTGGGGTAACCAGCTTATTGTTAAAATGGATGCCAAACATTGATTTCTCAGCCTGGTAAAGATCTGCGATGTGTACCTCATTAAAATGATAGTTGGGAAAGGCTTTCATGTAATCGAACAATATCCAGTACACGATGAATATCGAAAACCCCACAATAAATTTCCGGGAAGCAGCCGATAAGAAAAAACAACAGTTAAAGAGGAGGGTCAATACCAATTGGTCTGTCTTAAACCCGATTAACCAATAGGAAACTGCCAGGTAAATAAACGAAATTACCAGCGCCAAAAAAACAGGTTTACGGGAATATAATCCCGGTTTATTTTGCTGCATCCTGTTTTTTAGATTGCCTTGTAAAATCAGATTGCAAAATAAAATCCCAAAGGGATGAACTTACCCCATACCCTTTGGAAGGATCCTGGTAATGGTGTAACATATGGTGTTGCTTTATTTTTTTTAGTACCGGGTGTTTAAAATTGTGATGGTGCATGGCGTAATGCATCATATCATACACCAGGTAACCCAGTAGGAAACCGGGGAAAAAGGCAAACAGCATTGTTTTATCCAGCAAGAGGGAAAACAGGAAATAAAACAGCGTGGCAAGCGGAATACTTGCAGACGGTGGCATCACCAGTCTTTTTTTATCACGGGGGTAATCGTGGTGAACCCCATGAAAAATAAAGTGCAATTTTTTGCCAATTTCGGACGTAGGGTGGTAATGGAAAATAAACCGGTGCAGCAGGTATTCGGTCACCGTCCATACCAGCAGGCCCAATAGAAAATACAATGCAAAACCACCGGCCGTTATTCCAAGGGAAAAGGACCGGTAACAAAAAAACAGGATGGCCGGGATAAATATATAAAGCGGTACGGTAAAATGTACCTTAGACAAGCTATCGAGCAAGCTGTTGCTAAACAGTTTGATCGAATCTTCGGCATTGGATACATAATTTTTTTTCATCGCGTGTTTTTAATTAAATTCCGGTTGTCAGATTTTCAATCTTTCTTTTACAATTTTTTTAGTTGTTGGTTCAATACCCGTTAGTTCAACATATTCGATATTGGGTGACCAAAAACTACCGCCGTTAATTTGAATAAAAATGCGGGTAAGCAACACCTGCTGCTGGTTTATGTTTGTAAATACATGGTATTTTTTATCGGCACCTAGCCGCAGGTACATTTTGTATTTTTTATAAGATACAAAACTTAATTCAAATTGATTTTCCGCAAGCTTTTTTGATTTGATGCCATAGGCAAATTTTTTCTGAATAAAGCTTAATGCTTCGCGCTGCCCATTTTCCTGGTAACGTAACCAAACAGGTTCCACCGGGTGCTCCATATCCAATTGCCCGTTTTTCAGGTTCAACTCATACACGATGGTATTGGTGTTGGGGGTACGTTGCAGGTAAAACAACTGGCGGTTGTTTCCGGCAGGTACCGGGAAATCGATGTGTTGCTTTATGGTAGCACCAGCAAGGCTGCCACCTACCAATCCACTCAAAATAATTTTATGTAACCACATATACTATGAATACTTGTTTCTCCTGTCTTTTTCATCCAACGCTTTTTTTGCCGAAGCCAGTCTTTTAAAAGCGGTGATATTGGTGAGTACGGCCATGATTGTTAAGGGCATGGTAAATACAGACATCGTTTCAAAAAGCTGGAAGGAGGTGCCGGGAATTACATACTTGTAATCGCCGCCAATAAAAGCACCCAGTAAGCCACAGGTAACCGCAGCCAGCCCGGTGAGTACTACGCGTTCGGGCCGCTGCATCAGCCCTCCCTTATTTTCAATGCCCAGCCCTTCGCTCCTTGCACGGGTATAACTTACCATCATTGACCCTATAAGGGCAATAAAAGCAAAAAGTGAACTAAAGAAATAATGATGCGCTACCAGGTAATAGCAAATACCCAGGAACATGATGAGTTCACTATAACGGTCCAATACCGAATCGAATAAGGCGCCAAAGGTGGAACTCATATTGCCAAGACGGGCCACCTGGCCATCCAGCATATCAAACAGGCCGGCGAACAGGATAAGTGCACCTGCCCAACCCACGTAGGAAAGATCGCCCCGGTTTCCTTCTTCTGCCCCCATGATAAAGATAAAAGATACACCGATATTTAGCACTAACCCGGTGACGGTGACAATATTTGGGGTAAAGCCTATTTTAATCAATCCCTTTACGATTGGGTTGATGACCACATAAATCAATTTTTGAAGCCTGTCCCTTGTTAATTCGTTTGCCATAACTGCATTTTTTTGTATTAAAAATCAAACCTTACCTTGGTGCGTATGCCCCAGGTAGCAATGTCAGGGTGATCGAGGTAGGTCATTCTTTTTACAAGATCTACCCTGAGTAATTTGAATATATTGGCAATGCCAACACTCATTTCTATATACGGTGTATTGGTTAAAGCATAAGTGCTTTGCTGACCAAAAGCAACATCCGTAGGAAATTTGAAAACATCCTTTGTTTTTTCCGGATCATTCTCCTCCCGAACGCCACCGTATAATATTTTAAAACTGGCCACTTCCCGTAATTTTAATTTTTTAATCAAGGGTAGCTTATTGAAGAAAAACCCATTGAAATAAAAGTCGAAATTAGCTGCCGCATATTTATCACTTACAAACTCCATAAAGTTCATGAGGTTATAAGAGTTAATCTGGTAGGCATAGGTTTGGTTAGCCCGGTGAATGGTAAGCAAAGGGAAGGGAAGTTTCCCGAAAATATGGCCACCTTCAAAGGTTAAGTCAGTATATCCCAATTGCGAAAGGTAAAAGCGTTTATCTACCCTTACGCTAACGTTTTGGTAATTGTATTCACCCTTCATTAATCCTTTAACTCCTGCAATGTACCTTAACTTAAATACCGGGTATTTATTGGTGATAGGAATGCGGTAAGTTTTCCCCTGGTAAAACTGTTCATTCGGCGCCCACCGGATTTCGCCGGACAGCTCAGTTGTAGTCACATCCTGCACATATGAATTATCAACCACTTTCTGATAGGTAATTTCACCGGCGGGTGTTTGTTTCCAGTTTTTAAAACCAAAAGTATACATCACATTTTTTCCAAACTCCCGCACGTACTCTGCTTTAAGAAAATTGTTGTACAGCAATTTGTTATTGTTGCCACGTTTAAAGGAAAGCAGCAAATTATCTTCATTGGCAAACAGCAATTCCTGCCCCGGTATTTTTGTTTCGTATTGATAACTTACCTTAAGGTAATTGAGCGGGTAAGCGAAAATTGATTTGTGGTTAAAAGAGTAGGTAACTGCTGCCAGGTACTTTGGTTTCTTATCCTTAAAACCGTAGGCAATGTAATTGTCAAAATAGATAAAGTTGCTGAATTTAGGGGTTGTTCTGCCGCCCAGTTTTAACCTGA
>JBBQOJ010000497.1:0-3445 GCA_038330815.1 Chitinophagales bacterium
TTATGTAATCTCCTTTATAGAAATACCGGCTGGAACTTGCATTGGAACTGGTGGCATTAAAAAAATCATACCGGGGCACCTGTGTAACATCGCCCGGTTTTTGCCAGCGCTGCATTTGCTTCCGGTTGTGGTTTAAAGATGCAAATGCGCCGTCTCCCGTAAAAAGGAAACCCCATTGATCATAAATATAATTTCCATATTGATAATTAAACTGGGCATCGAGTGAAATGAATTTATAAGTTAAGGAAGTACTTACGCTTCCAAAGCCTTTTGGTGAAGCGCTGCCGATTATTGCGCGGTTTGCTTTGCTGAAATCAGACGTAGTTTCTTTTTTTGTTTCATCAATATACCAAAGCGGATCGCCTGTTTGAGGATCAGCACCAGCCCACAGCCTGGTGAAAATTGATTGTACGTCCTCACCAATACGAATCAAATAAGGTAAAGTCCTTATTTCTGTCTGCCCGTCACGCAAGCGTGTAACCGTATTCTTATTCCAACTTCCAATCATCGAAATGCTCCATGTAAAATTTCTTGTTTTTACAGGTGTTCCATTTAGCGTTAACTCGATCCCCTTATTCTCCATGGCGCCAATATTATTATTGAAAGAAGTAAATCCGCTTGTGGCCGATAAAGGTTCGTTGAGTAACAACTGGTCAGTTTTACGATTATAATAGTCGGCTTCAATAGAAATTCTATTATTGAATAAACCCAGTTCGATACCAATATCAAGAGGCTTGTTTTGCTCCCAGGTAAGACTCGCGTTTCCTACATTATCAGGATTACTGGATGGCAAGCCGTTGTAAGTGCCTGAGTACAGGTAGGTCGCTCTCCAATCATAATTTCCAATGCCGGCGTTTCCATTTACGCCATAAGAGGCTCTCAGTTTTAAAAGTGAAATTGGCTTGAAATTCTGCATAAATCTTTCTTCAGTTATATTCCAGGCCGCGCCTACGCTCCAGAAGGTACCGTAGCGCTTGTTGCTTCCAAATCTTGAAGAGCCGTCGTTGCGGACACTGGCGGACAAAACATATTTTCTCTTATAATCAATTTCTCCATTTGACAGGAGTGAAACAAAAGAATAATCTGATCCAAAATAAGTAGGAGTTAATGGTGTAACCGGTGAAGGATATACTACAGAAGTAGTTAAAGGAAACCCATTGCCTGATCCATCTTCAGTCAACAATTGTGATTTTTGTGTTTCATATCCGGCGGTTACATGGCCCTCAATATCATCCTGCATCGCATGAAAACTATACTCGGCAAGATTGGTCCATACCCAGTTGAAAATGCGATTATACCTGTTGTAAAAATACCCGGTAGTTGCGGGATCATTACTTGAGAAGTCTCCAAAAAAGGGATTGTAATAGGCCGACTCTTCGATGTTGCTGTAATCAATTCCATAACGGCTTGATAGCTTTAGGTTATCCAGTATTTTTAATTCGGCATTCACCGAGCCAAGTAATTTTGAAGTCTGGTTGCTGAGCCTGTCATATTTACGAATGGCAAGTGGATTAAATATCTGGTTAAAAATCGCCGGGTCATAATTGGGAGTTCCATCAGCATTATAGGCCTCCGACGTTGGTAGCAATGCTAATGCTGCGATGATAGGATTCCGGAAATTCGCACTTTCAGATTCTCCTTGCTGCTGGAACGTGGAAAGATTCATATTTGCCCCAAGTGTAAGGATTTTATTAGCCTGGTTTTTAATGCTAAAATTAGTACTGTATCTTTTGAAATCGGATCCTATAACATTACTCTGTTGCTTGAAATAACCGCCCGATAGAAAAAATTGCGTTTTCGTATCACCACCGGATGCAGAAATATTTGCCTGCTGTTGCTGACCGTTTCTTTTTACAAGATCAAGCCAGTTATAATTTGCGGTTGTAGTATATCCCAATTGGTTCAGTATATCATCCACATCAGACTGTGCCCCACCTACATTTAAAACTCCTTCTGTTGTTAATTGCCTGAACTCTTCTTTATTAAGAGGCTTCGCCAGGTCAGGGAAAAATGCGATATCATTAGAGCCTGCTTCGGCATCTACACGAATTTTAGTTTTGCCTGCCTTGCCTTTTTTTGTTGTAATAAGGATAACGCCATTGGCTGCACGGGAGCCATAAATGGAAGCAGAAGCCGCATCTTTTAGAACGCTTATATTTTCAATATCATTAGGATTGAGGCCTGCCAAAAGATTGCTGGAATTGGTGGCCCCTGAAAAGTCGCCGGTGGTAACAGGAATGCCGTCAATTACAAATAATGGGGAAGATGACGCGGTGATTGAGCCAATACCGCGAATACGTATTTCCTGGAAGCTGCCGGGTTGCCCGCTTGGAGCCACGGACTGCAAACCTGCAACCTTGCCTTGTAACATTTGATCTACAGAGGGAAGCGGTATATTTTCCACTTCTTTGCCCGCTAATTTTCCGATGGCCCCTGTTATTTTGCTTTTGTTTTGTTCTCCATACGCAACCACAATTACTTCTTCCAGTTTCTTTTCAACCTGGTCTAAAACAATATCAAGCGAACTGCCGGTAATTGCAACTTCCTGGTCAGCGAACCCTACCGATGAAACGATAAGTGTTTTCGCATCGGCAGGTACGTTTAATGTAAATGATCCGTCTGGCTCAGTGGAAACCCCCTGGGGATTTCCTTTCACGGTAACTGAAACATTTCCAACACCTGCGCCGGCCTTGTCTATTACTTTACCCTTGATAGTCCGGGTTTGCGCCATAGAGATCAGCGCAATTAATAGAAACAAGAATGATAAGGTAAATTTTTTCATTGCCTTTTAAGTTTTAGTAAAGAATATATTTTGTAGGCAATAATTTCAGGAGGTACGTTTCAGCGGGCAATCCCTTAATTACTGAAACGTGAATTACGGCAACTCAACCATTAATAAACAATACCGTTTTGAAAAATGATTTTTGAAAAAATATTGTTGACATCGCATAACGCATGATTAAACTTTAATGATCAATGCCTGGTATTTAATTAGAGGTGTTAACAGAAAAACATACGTGGCACAAAAAGATCCGCCTGCAAATTCTTGGGGCGGATCTTTGATATTTTAAATCGATCATGCTTATTTATCCCAAAATATTTTAGGCGTAAATAAAGTTGCCTGTGGCGCATTCGCAGTGTTTAGAGAATACTCGCTTTGGGGATATAAATACCGCCTTGGTACACCGTTAGTACCCGCTGTAGAAGTTAGTGCAGGCTCACCTGTACGGCGCCACAATGTCCATGCTTCGGGATTTAAATATAATGCGAGGTATTCCTGCAATGAAACTTTTGCAATTGCAGCAGTAACGCTTGCAATTGGCAAAGTGCCATTAGCTGCAACGTATGTTGCAATTGCTCCCGCGGGTACACCGAGCTTACTCATGCTGGCAGTAATTCCCGCTTTATAAAAACCTTCTGCTGCTGCATAGTCACCTGTTGCCCT
>JBBQOJ010000498.1:0-3433 GCA_038330815.1 Chitinophagales bacterium
TGTTGCTTCATCAATTGGATATCCTTAACCATCATTTCCCTGGAAATAACATGGCCTTCCACTTCATCATGTTCGTGGCGATTAACACCGCGTACATAAGTGGCCACGCCGTTGATCGTTAATTGTGCATCCACAATGGCTACTTTTCTAAAGCCAAACCTGCACCCGGTTACCCCCAGGGTATTGCCATTCGCATCCTGGTAGGTGATGAGGCAATAATACAGGTTTGGAAATTCGGCGCTCCATTTTAACGGGTTGCTCACCATCCCACTAAATAATAGTTGCTGTAGCGTATCCTTGCCTGCTTTAAAAGACTGCTGTTTGCTGAAAACAACTTTTCCCAACTTATCCTGCACTTCTACTTTAATTAATCCGGACGCTATTGTGTTACCTGCAAAACGGCGTAACTGGATGTCGGCACTAAACAGGCCGTTGGTATGTTGTTTATCCAAATCTCCCTTAACAAAAAAGTCGCTGATGGCCAGTTTGGGCAAGGCATATAAAAAAACATCGCGTTCAATACCGCTAATACGCCAAAAATCCTGGTCCTCCAGGTAGCTGCCGTCGTGCCAGCGAAAAACCTGTACAGCCAGCAGGTTGGTGCCATTGTTGAGGTAGGGGGTTATGTCAAACTCGGCCGGTGTTTTGGAATTTTTAGTCATACCCACTTTTTGGCCATTGATATACACCACCGCGTAACCGGTGATGGAACCAAAATGGAGCAGGACTTCCTTTTCTGCCCAGTTGGCAGGAACGGTAAACGATTTACGGTAAGTGCCCACCGGGTTGTTGCTTCCTGTAAAGGGCGGGTTTTTAGGAAAGGGATAAATGATATTAGTGTAAATGGGAATGCCATAGCCCTTCATTTCCCAATTGGAAGGTACAGGTATGTTTTTCCAACCAGCCTCATCAAAGGAAGGGGTGTAAAAATCCGCGGGCCTGTTAGCATAACGATCGGTGTACAAAAATTTCCAGGAACCATTCAGCGACTGGTACCAGGGCGAACGGCTGTAGTCAGCACTTTTAACATCCGTTGCATTGGTAAATAACATACCGGTGGCATGCGGACGTTCCTTGTTGATAGCTACAAGCGAAGGATTCTCCCAGTCCTGCAAATTGGTTTGGCCATGGGCGGCACCCGTAATAAATGGCGCGATAATTAAAACGGCGATTACATACGGCAAGACAATCATTGCCTGCATTTTTGTACGGTGTAAATAGCGATTCATTTGAATGTTTTAAAGTGGCTGGTGCAAGTAAATGGGCTATGGGTTTAGTGAGTGCCGGGGCAATCACAAGGGGGGCATTCCTGCTTTTAGCTCCACCTTTTTATGGCGTTGCAAAGATGACTGATTTTGGCTTAAAAACCGATGCTTTTTACAACATAGTAAGCTGGTTGGACAAGGGGTGCCATCACCCGGCGCAGTAATGGCGGCAATAAAAAGTGAGTTGCCCGAAAGGCCATCTGCTTAAACTTTGCCTAATTTCGCAGTGTATGCACGAATTATTTTTTAAAAAATTACGGGAAGTGATCAGCTTGTCGGAAGAAGAGGAAGCGGTTTTTCGTACCTACCTGTTGCCAAAAAAAATACGGAAAAAGCAATACATACTCCAGGAGGGGGATGTTTGCAGGTACACCGTATTTGTAGAAAAGGGCATCTTAAGATCCTATACGATTAATGAAAAAGGTAATGAACAGATTGTGCAGTTTGCTTTGGAGGGTTGGTGGATTAGTGATATGTACAGCATGATAACCGGCGAACCGGCGAAATACAATATTGATGCCCTGGAAGATGCTGAACTGATACTGATTCGCAGTACAGACCTGGAAATATTGCAGGAGCGTATTCCCCTGTTTTTAAAATTTTCTTTCCTGCAAATGCGCAATGCCTACATCGCGTTTGAAAGGAGGCTAACGGGGATGGCTACCCTGGGAACAGAGGAACGGTACACCAAACTCGTGCAATCGTATCCTGACATTGTACAGCGGGTGCCGCAACACATGATTGCATCTTACCTGGGCCTCACGGCTGAAACATTGAGCAGGGCGAGAAAACATATGAGTAATAAAAAGTGAGAAAAAAATACTGGCAACAAAAGATCAACTTATGGGAAAGCCGACAAGATGTTAGGCAGGGAGATAGCCGCTTGATATTTGTCAATGATAATTCTTGCCCGATCTCAAGGGCAGGGCGGTGGCCGATGTGTAATTTTACGGTTGCCCGGAAACTGGCATATTATTCAAATTGATAACTACTCCCGTGGAAGTTAAAATGCCGGGAGTGGCAGATAGGTAGATAAAAAATAAAGCAAATGCTTACACAACAAACCATTGTGCTTATTGGGTCAGGTTGTACAGGCAAAATCCTGGCCGGCGTTCTCTCCGACAGCGATTATGTAGTGCTGCTTTGTGATGAATCTTTCCCCAAAGCGGAAGCATTGGCCACCGAAGTGGTTCGGTATGCCCCGGGCAGTAGGGTAGAAGCCATGGAATGTATTTTTGATGGTGCCTGGGAAGCAGATATTGTTATATTGGCACTGCCATTGGCCATGCAACTGCAGCTTGCTCACCGTATAAAAGAGGTGGTGAATCAAAAAATCTTACTCATCGTCAACGACGAAGAAGAAGGCCTGGTAAAGGATCCCGCCAGCATGGCCGGTCATCAGCAACAATTACTCCAGCTGTTGCCCAATACCGCTATTTTTCAGTTGATGGCCAGGGCCAATGGCGTAGTCGCCAATGGTCATCCTGGTTTCGGCGAGGGCTATTCCTTACGTCATGATATCGACGCTATTGCGCCCCTTTCGCAACGGCTGCAAACCGCCGGCTGGCACCTCCTATTGCCCCCATCCCGATAGCCTTCTTTTTAAAAAAGGTTTTCTATTTTTCGGCCGGTTATTGCATTGCAAAAACAGGGTCCATTAAAAAGCATTGATATTTATCAATGCTTTTTCTTGCTTATCCTCAATGGGGCACCACCTGCCGCCGGTGTAGTTTTGCACTATTCAATTAAACACACCAACTAAAAAAATCGTCATGAAACAAATTAGTATTGTATTGGTAGCCGCCCTGGTAACCTTCTCTTCCTTTAAAGCCGTAGAAACGTGGAAACTCGACAAAGGACATTCCCAGCTTGGATTTTCAATTATCCACCTGGGCATTTCAGAGCAGTCAGGTATTTTCAAAAATTTTGAAGTCAATATCCAGTCTGGTAAAGCCGACTTCAGCGATGCCGTAGTGGAATTAACTGCCGATGTTGCTTCTGTTAACACAGGTATTGAAATGCGGGATAAACACTTAAGGGACGAGGATTTTTTTGATGTTGCCAGGTTCCCCACCTTGCAATACAAAAGCAACGGGATAAAAGCAATAGGTAAAAATAAATACCAACTCAGTGGCAACCTTACGCTGCATGGTATCACCAAGCCGGTT
>JBBQOJ010000499.1:0-3427 GCA_038330815.1 Chitinophagales bacterium
GATGAATGGCTGTGTAAATATCCCAGTTGGAAAAACTACATTATGCGCAGTTTCAATGAACGGTTTTTAGAGCTGCTAAAATCAATAGAAACCATTGCCTTTCATAAACTCGACGAACGCCTGGTAGCCTACCTGAAAGAAAAGAAACGATTATCCGGTTCTGCCGTAATTAAAGCCTCCCATTATTTAATAGCCGATGAATTGGCCACTTCAAGGGTAGTCATTTCACGCCTGCTAAAGCAATTGGAAAATGAGGGTAAAATATTACTTTACCGCAATGAAATAAAACTGCTCAAAGATTTATAAGGAAATCTTGTATAAGAACAACAGCACAAATGCCTTCAATAAACAGGTGAAGGAAAATCCCCCACCTGTTATTTGATTTACTTATAAAGGCTGTTTGCAGCCGCAGAACTATTTAATTAGCCGGAAGTTGACCGGGTAACGGTACATTTTATTCTCACTCGCTTTTATGGTGGCAACGATAATTAATACAAGGTTTGCAATAGACAATAACCATATCAGTAAAAACCCTATTAAAACAATCATCAGTATAAATGACCCAATGTATAATAGGATCATGGTTAGTTGGAAATTCAGCGATTCTTTTGCATGCGCTGCCACATAAGGAGAGTCATCTTTTTTTATAAGGTAAATAATTAAGGGTGCAATAATACAAGATACAATGGCAAGAATGTGGGATAAAATTGCCAGGGTTTTTTCGTCAGCGGTAGGTACAAATGCAGGTGAAGATTCTTCACCCATCAGGTGTTGGGTATCCATCGTTTAAAGGTTTTAGTTGATATGAAGATAAAAATAAATTTTCTTTATGCAATTGAATTGTTTATTACACCGGGTGTTATAAGGATGGGTGGCCAGCAGGCAGGAGGCGGTAAACTTTAAACAACGGCATTCGGAATTAATGGCGGTTTAATCAGGATAAACTTAACCGCAGCCACAGCGGCGTAAATAAAATTAGCTGGTCGCCGGTAAGTTACCCAATTCAGAAGCGCTTTTTTTTGTATTAATGTACCCCGGTAAAAAGTTGCGAATTACCTGCCCGATCTGTTCATACTCAAGCAGGAAACCATCATGCCCGTAAGTAGAATCAATAGCACAATGTATTGCTCCGGTTACCCGGGCTGCAATCAATGCCTGCTCTGCTGGCGGAAATAAAATATCCGAACTAATACTAATCACCAAAGTGTTTGCGGTGATGTGGGCAAGGGCAGTCTCCACCCCGCCGCGGTAGCGGCCAACGTTATGCGCATCCATACTCCTGCTTAGGGTGTAATAGCTAAAGGCATTAAAGCGGCGGGCCAGTTTTACTCCCTGGTATTGCTGGTAAGATTCACTTTTAAAGCCACCTGTTTTTTCATGGTTGTCTTCTTGCTGCCCAAGGCCGTACGTGTGATAATTCCGGTAGGATAGCAATGCAACCTGTCGGGCCACCATCATGCCCTGCAAGCCTGCGTCGGGGGTACTGTTCTTCCAGGTAGGGTCAGTTTCAATTGCGTGCCGTTGTGTAGCGTTAAACGCAATGCCCCAGGGCGAATGCACCGCATTGGAAGCCAATACAATGATGTTATTAAATAAGCCAGGTTCTTCAATTGCCCATTCCAGTAACTGCTGGCCACCCATGGATCCTCCAATGCCGATATGAACCCGGTGAATGCCCAGTTTTTCCCGTAAGGGCTGGTAGGCCCGCACCATATCACGAGTAGTGAAAAAAGGAAAATCGTGTAGCCATGCCTGTTGGGTGGCCGGATTTATATCCAGCGGCCCGGTACTCCCATAGCAACTGCCCGGAATATTTACACAAACGATAAAGTAATGTGCCGGATCAAACAATTTGCCTTCGCCGGTAAGACCGGGCCACCACTCGGAGGGATTGCAGTTGGCGGTTAATGCATGAAAAATCCAAACTACATTATCGCCTGTTGAATTAAGCACCCCATAGGTGGTATAAGCCAGGTGGTAGGCAGACAGCACCCGGCCAGATTCTAAACGAAAAGGTTGGTTATAGGAAAATAATGTTGTCATACTTTGAAACCAGTGTATCCGCTATTTGTATTTTTAATGGTAAGAGGTACTGCTTGTTCAGCCATCGGTTGCCAAATGTCTTTATCTATAAAAACTTGTGTAAACTATTAATTTCGTTACCAACCAGGCAATAGGCTCACTTGCCAAACCGGGAGGCAACTATAAGGTTAATTTAACCTTAACCAATCAAACCCGCTGCCGTCTTTCCACTCAGCAAACCTGGTAATAAGGTTGGGTAGCCTTGGCAGCAGTTGTTAAAATACGAGATAAACACAAAGCGCTGTGGCCTGCACTGCCCTGTCTTTATCCACACAAAGTAACAATGGATACAAAACTGGTTCACCTGCCAGGTGAACCAGTTTTACAGTTTGTTTTAATTTTTACTGAGCCACCGTTTCCTCAGCGAATACCGACGCGAAAGCCTGTTCAAAATCAGCTTTAATATCTTCTATGTGTTCAATTCCTACACTGATGCGCACCTGGTTGGGCAGAACGCCGGCAATCACCTGTTCGTTTTCACTTAGTTGTTCATGTGTAGTGGAAGCAGGATGAATGGCCAGGGTTTTTGCATCACCAACATTGGCGAGGTGACTAACCAGTTTCAACCCATTGATAAACCTTCCTGCATTTTCTTTCCCGCCCTTCACGCCAAAATTCAATATGCCTCCAAAACCATTGTGAAGGTATTTTTTAGCTAAAGCATGGTAACTATTACCAGCCAGGCCAGGGTAGTCAACAAAGTCAACCGAGGGGTGCTGATGCAACCACTCTGCCAATGCCAATGCGTTGTCTACATGGCGTTGTACCCTCAGGCTCAGGGTTTCTATTCCCTGTAAAAGGAGGAAGGAATTGAATGGGCTTTGTGAAGGACCAAAGTCGCGCAGGCCTTCAACGCGGGCACGAATGGCAAACGCTATGTTGGGTAACCCTAATGGATTACCTTCACCAAACACATCCCAGAATTTCAGGCCATGGTATCCTTCGCTGGGTTCGGTAAACTGGGGGAATTTGCCATTGCCCCAGTTGTAATTTCCACCATCTATAATTACCCCACCAATACTGGTACCATGACCGCCGATCCACTTGGTGGAAGATTCTACTACTACGTTGGCACCATGTTCCAGTGGCCGAAAAAGGTACCCGCCTGCGCCAAACGTATTATCCACAATCAATGGCAAATCATATTCTTTCGCCAGGGCAGCAAATTTGTCAAAATCCGGAATATTCAGTTTGGGATTACCGATGGTTTCGAGGTAGAGCGCCTTGGTGTTTTTATCTATGTGTTTTACAAAACTCTCCACATCATCCCCGTCGGCAAAACGTGCTTCAATACCCAGGCGTTTAAATGCCACCTTAAACTGGTTATAAGTGCCGCCATACAGGT
>JBBQOJ010000500.1:0-3421 GCA_038330815.1 Chitinophagales bacterium
CCGCCGGGACAAAAGGAAGGTATTGAGGTACTTGTGGGGACTCGCCGTACTAAGGAACGAAAAGAAATTAGTAGCATGGTTAAGTGTGGGCGGGGTTTTCACAACATGCGTTGCCATTAAAAAAGTACCTCCGTGAAACCCCGCCTTTTAAAAGTACTTCCTTTTAATACAGGTTGCTATTTGTAGTACCATAATCGCCGGGGTTTCGCAGGTGATTCCGGTATGGTTGGATAATTGTAAAGCGAAAACCCGCCGGGATAAAGTAAAATATAACAGGAAGGGAGTGCGATAAAAACAACTTTAACCATAAGCTGGGTACAAAAGCTATTCATCAGCGTTCATAGCAATCAGGTAAATTTAAACACAGTCACTCCGTAGTACGGCGAGTCAAGGCAACATTGAAAACAGGTAATGATCCTTCAACTGAGACATCGCCTGGAAAATTATCAACTATAAATTCGCTACATCAACTTTCGAGCGTTTGTCCTTAACAAGTCGATTAGGGTTTCACTACCCTTCACCACCGTGCACCGAAGCCCTACATGGCACAAGGTCTGATAATAATCATTACTTTAAACGGTCATCACCAATACTTACCTGTTAAATAAAATGGTTCTTTAAAAGGGGGAAAAATTTTATTTATTAAAATACTAATAAAATTAGTAAGTTTGTAAAATAAAAATGCTAAAAAATTTAACAATCAATCCTGTATGTCCCCCGCAAAAGCATCCATCATGGCCCAATTGCAGCAGGAGATATGCTTGTTACAGGGCAACTGTAAAATACCAAATGCCGTGGAGGGGATTTTACCTCCCGCTATTGCCCGGGCATTTCCCAATGCTTGTTTTCCACAGGCAGCCGTACATGAGTTTTGGCATACCGGTGGAGCTACGGCATCGGCTACCCATGGGTTTGTAACTGGAATGCTGGCGCCCATGATGAAGGAGGGTGGTACCTGTATCTGGATTGGCGGCGCCCTTACTATATATCCACCGGCCTTGCATCGCTTTGGGGTGGAAGCCCAGAAAATAATTTTTATCACACTTGAAAAGCAACGGGATATCCTTTGGGTAATGGAAGAAGCGCTGAAATGCGAAGGTTTGGCAGCCGTAGTGGGTGAACTGCAGGAGTTGAGTTTTACTGCATCGCGGCGACTGCAATTGGCGGTAGAAAAAAGTAGGGTCACCGGCCTTGTGCTTCGTAATGCTCCCCGTAGTACCAACACCACTGCCTGTGTAAGTCGCTGGCGCATCAGTTCCCTGCCGGGAAAAACTGGGGATTTGCCGGGTGTTGGTTTTCCCCGCTGGCAGGTGGAATTATTAAAAGTAAGAAACGGCACCCCAGGGCAATGGGTAATTACCTATGCTGCCGGAGCATTACAGGTGGATGTACCAAAAGTACCGGTCAACCTGGTGGCTACCTTTCAAAAGAAAACGGGCTAAAGTGCAGGTGCGGTATCTTACGATATGGTTTCAATCACTCACCACCGATTGGCATAGGGCACATTCACCCGGCCTGGCTGCAACAGCTTTTGTATTGGCTGCACCCGAACATGGCAGGATGTTGGTTACGGAGGCTAGCCGGGAGGCGCGGGAAAAAGGCATTCATGCGCCCATGACCGTTGCTGATGCACGGGCCATCTTTCCATCCCTGGTAGTGTTGCAAGATGACCCGCAACGGCCTGCACAGTTACTACAATATTTTGCAGCATGGTTTATCCGGTACACACCAATGGTAGCCACAGATGCTCCCGACGGGCTGGTACTGGAGGTAACTGGTTGTGCGCATTTATGGGGAGGAGAGGAAACTTACCTAGCGGAGATCATTTCCCGCTTAGCCCGCCTGGGCTACCAGGTGCGGGCTGCAATGGCCGATACCATTGGTGCTGCCTGGGCAGTTACCCGGTATGGTAGTCAAGGAAACATCATCAATAGTGGCCAGCAATTTACTGCACTATTATCCCTGCCACCCTCCGCCCTGCGCCTGGCATTGGATACGGTGGAGCGCCTCGAAAAGCTGGGGTTGAGGCAGGTGAAAGATTTTATCAGCCTGCCACGGACGGCCCTGCGGCGCAGGTTTGGACAATCATTATTGCAACGGATGAACCAGGCCATTGGTAGCGAGGTGGAAAATATAGTACCTATTCATCCTCCTCAATCCTTCCAGGAAAGACTGCCAAGCCTCGAGCCGATTGTTACTGCTACGGGAATCGCCATTGCACTGGAGCGCTTGTTGGATGGTTTGTGTAGCCAGCTGCAAAAGTCGGAGCAGGGAATGCGCGAGGCCAGTTTTAAATGCTTTCGCATCGATGGAAAAACGGAGCAGATTAATATCAGCACCATCCGTCCCTCCTGCAATGCCCATCACCTGTTCAAATTGTTTGAATTTCAATTGCCGCGCATTGCACCCGGACCAGGGTTCGAATTGTTTGTGCTGGAAGCACCGGTGGTGGAGGATGCTGGTGCAGGCCAGCAGGCGCTTTGGAAAAATAATAACGGGGTAACCGCCACAAGGGTAGCCGAATTGTTGGACCGTATTTCAGGAAAGGTCGGTTCGGGCCATATCCATCGCTACCTCCCCGATGCACATTACTGGCCCGAGAGATCTTATATAAAGGTGATGGAATTGGAAGAGCAGCCTGCTTTACCGTGGCATACCGACAGGCCAAGGCCCATACAATTATTAAAAAACCCCCAACCAATTGAAGTAACTGCACCCATACCTGATTACCCGCCCATGCTGTTTAGGCTAAAGGGAAAACTGCATAAAATTACCCGGGCAGATGGGCCGGAAAGAATTGAACAGGAGTGGTGGCTACAGGAAGGGTTGCACCGGGATTATTATACGGTGGAAGATGAAGAGGGCTGTCGTTACTGGATATTTAGATCAGGCCATTATGATACGAGTAAAACTTATCAATGGTTTTTGCATGGCTTTTTTGCTTAGCGCAATTGCGAGGCTGATCGGCTTCCCTGCCTGGTGGGTACACTAACTAACACGATGAGTTGCCTTTTTTAATAGCATTTTATTGGAAGCGCCATTCAAAATACATTGCTTTTAATGGAGGTACAATCAAAAAGCGATAAGTAAAAAACAGGATAAGATGATGCCTTTTAATGGAAGAGCGGAAGTGCCTCCACCTGGTTAGTTGTGTAAACTTACCATCCTAAACTCCCATTGCTTAAATAAAACAATAAGCTGTAACAGTAGTCCATTAACCTAGTAAAAAAAGTGCAGTATACCGAGCTCCATATCACCACCAACTTTACTTTTTTACGGGGCGCCTCCCATCCGGAAGAAATGGTGGAACAGTCGGCCTTGTTGGGATACAGCGAAATTGCCATCACCGATCGCAATAGCATGGCTGGTATTGTACGTGCTCATTCGGCGGGAAAAAAATGTGGGGTACGTGTTATTCCTG
>JBBQOJ010000501.1:0-3420 GCA_038330815.1 Chitinophagales bacterium
TTCATACAATGTTGATAAATATGCTAATTAAAGTAGCTGATAACAGTGGCGATAAAAGTGATCGTAACTGGCAGCGGGTATTACTGTGCCACCAAAGAACTGGAAGAATTTCTCACAATAAATTCGCTTTGTAAAACCCTGGTTTCGAAGTCGGCTATCGGGCGCTTGCTTTCTATGACCTGGATTAATAATTCGGTGGCAACACGGCCCATTTCAAAAGCCGGCAGGCGAATGGTAGTAAGTGTAGGATCTAGTAAATCGGCAATATTGCTATTGGTGAAACCCACCACGGCAATGTCATCCGGCACTTTTAACTGTAGGTTTTTGATGGCCGTTAACGACCCGGTAGTGATGCGGTCGCCGGCCGTTACAAAAGCATCTGGTTTTTGTTTGTTTTTTAAAAGGTTGTTGAGGGCGGCCTCTACTTCCTCCACAATCATGCCGCCATGGCTGCAATATTTCACCAGTTGTTCGTTGTACGGCAGGCCGTTTTCGAGTAGGGCATCCCGGTAGCCTGCCAGCCGCTCCTGGGTAATGGATAAAAACGGCGCCGACGTAATATGGCCGATTTTTTTATAACCATTGTTTACCAGGTGAAGGGTAGCGTCAAAAGCCGCCTTGTAATTATCGGCAATTACTTTATGGGTGATAATTTCATTACTAACCCTGTCGAAAAATACAATGGGCAAGCCCTTTTCATGTAATTCCAGGAAATGATCAATGTTGGTGGTTTCACTGGAGAGGGATACCAGTAATCCATCCACCGACCTGGAAGCAAGGTGTTGCACATTCACCACCTCCCGCTCGTAAGATTCATGGCTCTGCGAAATGATGACATGGTAGCCGCGGTTGTACGCAATGGATTCAATGCCATTAATCGCCTGGGAGAAAAAATTATTAGCAATTTCACATACCACCACACCAATCGAACTGCTCCGCCGTTCCTTTAAACTCAATGCGATAGGGTTGGGCCGGTAGTTCACCTTTTCCGCATACTCCAACACCTGCTTCTTTGTTTCCGCGCTGATCTCATAACTACCCCTTAACGCTCTTGAAACGGTGGAAGTAGAAAGCCCCAACGCCTTGCCGATGTCCTTAATGGTAACAGGTTCAAATTTCATGGAGGGTAAAGGTCGTTAAATGTATTTTTAAATCCAAGGCAACTTTATACCCGATTTATCGCTCTTAAAAAGTGGTATCGTTATCGGGAACGTTTGCGTAAAAAAATGCCCATTTTAGCCGTTGTTCTTAAAAAAACTGTTTAGCATTGTTAAGAGATTGCGTATTTAACCTGCCGGTTTACCTTATATCAAAGAGCAGCCAGGCACGAGTGTGATTACTAACTAAAAAAAATTGCTATATGAAATAATTATCGGGTTATATGGCAAGCTATCCTGTTTATAGTAAATCGGCCAGTCTACCCCAGTTTATGTATTACAACAACACCTACACCTCAGACATCAGTGCGGTAGGGCAATTGTTTCCCAACTCCTTTTACCGACCAGCACCCACTACCACACCCGCTGGTACAGCCCGTGTAAACTGGGTAAGAGCCGAAATAAACACGGTGGCCCGGGCCAGGTTTGCTACCAATTACACACCGGGGAAATCTGAATTATTGCCAATACCCAACCCGGCACGTACGGCTAACCCAAGCCTTACCCAAAACCCCGGCTATTGATAACAGCAAATTGTAGAAATTATTAACCTTTAAAGTTAAAGGCTGCTATTGGAGGCAGCCTTTTTAATAAAAGCAAAATATGCGTTTAAGTAATTGGTTAATTATCTTGTTCACTGCTACCGCCATCGTTTCGTGTAAGGCGCAGCAGCAGTCTGTAAATACCACTTCGCGGCCGGGAGCGCCCACTGCATTCCCTGGTGCGGAGGGATTTGGCAAATTTACCACGGGTGGCCGGCAAGGCAAGGTAATGATAGTTACCAACCTGCAGGATGACGGTCCCGGCAGTTTTCGAAAAGCCGTGACTGCCAATGGGAGGCGCATCGTGGTTTTCGCTGTATCAGGCACTATTCATCTGGAGCGGGCCTGTGCTATCAAAGGCGATATTACGATTGCGGGGCAAACTGCGCCAGGTGCAGGCATCTGCCTGGCGGATTACCCGGTTACGGTCAGTGGCGACAATGTCATTATCCGCTTCTTGCGCTTCCGCATGGGCGACCGGTTTCAGAACAGGGGCAAAGTGGATGGCGGTGGCAGTGATGATGCCTTTAGCGCCACCCGACGAAAAAATATTATCATCGATCATTGCAGTATGAGCTGGAGCACCGACGAAGTTTGTTCTGTGTATGCCGGTGACAGCAGCACCCTGCAATGGAATATTTTATCAGAGCCATTGAATTATTCATACCATTTTGAAACAGGGGATACCGATTTTGAAAAAAATGGTTTTGGCGGTATCTGGGGTGGCCGGCACCTTTCAGCCTATCATAATTTGTTTGCCCATTGCAGTAACCGTACCCCCCGTTTTGATGGCATTCGCAATGCACCTGAAGAAAATGTAGATTACCGGAACAACGTCATCTACAACTGGGGCAACAACAATGTATATGCCGGGGAGGGAGGTTCCTATAACCTCGTAAATAATTATTATAAGTATGGCCCGTCAACCTCCAAAAAGGCAAAGAATAAAGTAGTGAATCCTTACCAGCTGCTACCAAAAATTCCCTTTGGTAAGTTTTACGTGGCAGGTAATTATGTAGATGGATCGCCCGAAACCAGCCAGGATAACTGGCTGGGAGTTACCATGGAAAAAGGCACTGCGGCAGATGCCCAACAAGCAAAACTCGCGTACCCCTTCGCGGTAGTTGACCTGCCGATGTATAGCGCCGACGCCGCTTATGAAGCCGTGTTGCAACAAGCCGGCGCGGTATTGCCCATGCGGGATACCCTGGATCAACGGATTATCAATGATGTAAAAAACCGGGAAGGCAGGCTGATTGATGTACAAGGTGGCTACCCACATGGTACTGCCTATGAGATCAGCAAAAATGCCTGGCCCAGCCTCGAGTCAATGCCTGCTGCACCGGATACCGACCAGGATGGCATGCCCGATGCCTGGGAAAAGGAGCAGGGGCTTAATCCATCCGATAAGAATGATGCAGCATTATTTACCATTGATAAACGCTACACCAATATTGAATTGTATATAAATGGGTTGGTACAGCCCGAAACCATTAAACGAGGCAGGCGTTAGGAAAAATGTTCGGGAACGTAATTTACACGGGCACAATAAACATTGCTAGTTAATTAGGGGGGCAGTAATCCACAACGGCAGTTTCTCAATACTTACGGTGTCGCTTGCACGAAATTAAATAAACGGGAAATTATGAAACTTTTAAAGAGGCAGGAATTAAAAAGAACTGCTTATTTTTGACTTCGTTTCATATTCTTATAGAAAGATG
>JBBQOJ010000502.1:0-3408 GCA_038330815.1 Chitinophagales bacterium
GGCACCATCTTTACCATCGGTAACCCTTCCGGTTACTTCCCTGGTTTGCGCAAACGTTGTGGTAAGGCACAACAATGCCAACATTATACATAATCCAATTTTTCTCATAAAATTGTTTTGGTGATCAATAACCACTAATATAGGAAACAATTAACAAAAAATTACACTTTATATAATATTGACACCAATCTGCACAATAAAATGTTAAGAAAAGGGCATATCAATGTATTTTTCTAATATATATAAGAATTTGAAGCGCATTCGAAGAACTTATTTAACATTTATTTTCAAAGAGCCAAATCATTCTGTTAACAAAAACCGGTTCAATTGGAGCAACACTTTTGGGCTGCTTTACGAAATTACTTTAACGTAGGGTCAAAAGATATTGACAATTTAAAACGGATGTCGATTAGTATAGGTTGATCGCGACACCAACTTTGGTCGTCAGTCGTGTTGCATGAGCACACCTTCCAGGTGGGATTTGATTTACCATAAGGTATTGGATTTAAAACCTGAATTGAAGCCTGCAGGTAAATACATTGTCTTTTATATCGTTGGTGTAGCCAGGTAATAAAGTATTTTCATTTTTAACCACATTGTAGAATACAAACAGCTTGGCAAGGTCAGCGATATGGTACAGGTATCCAATATGAAAAGTGCGGTAACTTATATCAGTAGCGGAGAAAGATGACCCCGGCCTGCCTACTTGGCTGCCTTTTATATTGATGTTTGGATCGTACCAGTCATATTTAACAATCAGTTGGTGATAAGGCGAAAAAAGATGTTGTATAAAATAAAAATAAGCTCCATTAACTTTGCGGCGATGAAAGCCATCGCTTCCGGACAACAACGCTACCGGGGTTTCGGAGCTACCCCCGGTACCGGTTTGTACACCAGTAATATATTCAGCCCTCAGTTCAGTATAACCTATTTTATTCTTGATTCTAAGCTGGGCATCTACGCCCTTATAGGTGCGGGGTGAATACCTCCCCAAATTAACCGCGGCCGAATCAATCATTACTCTTTTGCTACCTGCCACTTCTACAGTGCTATAGGAATACCTTGTAGTTTGCAGCAAACCACCATACAACACCGATGCCCCGGCGGAAAGAACAAGTTTTTTATCATATAGGGACAATGGCTTAAGGGAAACCCTTGCAATAATATCTTTTCTATTATCAAAATCGCCTGTCGCATTAATGCCCTGACCGTTGAAAACCCCCACATCGACCTTTAAATTTTTCAATGTGTGGTGTTCCTTTCTAACATCAAAACTGACCATCGCTCCCAGGTCGCGTTCGCTTTTCATCAGGATTTGGCTCATCCGGCCTCTTTCCGGTGTTTCGCGATCACTGCTACTCAGGTTTACTTCGTACCCGAAGGGCCGGGCAAACATGCCGGTGGTAAAAGAAAACAGCCGGAATTTATTTTCAAAAATTCTACCCCAAACATCTCTAACGGTAAAAGCCCGTTCGTTGGCATCAAACTGGAATACAATCTGCACACCCGGTACCCCCATGGTATTATTGTGCACGTAATCGAGGCGAATCCTGCTTCTGCGTAACATAAAGCGGTTGCTAACATTGGCCCCAAAATCACCACCCTCAAAGCTTTTCGCTCCTTTTGATTCAATTACCTGGAACTGGGGCTGAATATAGCCACCCAACCGAAGAAGGTGAAATTTTTCATAAATTCCCAGCATACCCCTGCCCGCTTCCTTGGTAGTATCCAACATGTCCATTAAAAACTGGGCGCGCAATGGTAAAAAAACAAGAGAAAATAATACAAAGCTTAAAATTCGTAAACCCACTATAATGAAATTTTGTGCAAAACAATAAGAAATTTATGTTACCTCCATGTTAAGTTATTATTAACAATTGCAAAGTACGTACCCATCGTCGCTATAAAGCTAATTTTGGACAAAATTTATTTATGGGCTTTAATTCAATCTTAAAAATATTTCTTCCAAAGGACAGGGTGTTTTTTCAACTGTTTGAAAGTGTATCTGAGGAACTGGTAAAAATGGGGGAAAAATTAAAAGAAGTGGTGAATGAACCCGATTTTGATAAACGGGCCCAGTTGATACAGGAGATTGAGGACATGGAGCATGTGAATGACGATTATACCCATAATATTTTTACCGAATTGGGTAAAAATTTTATTACGCCTTTCGACCGCGAAGACATCCATTACCTGGCCTCTGCCCTGGATGATATTGCAGACTATATATATGCTTCCGCAAAAAAGATCAATTTTTACCGCGTAAATCCCAATGATACCGGCATTAAAAAAATGGCGGAACTGATTGCAGTAGGCTGTGTACAGGTGCACAAAGCGGTGACTGAATTGCGGAACATGAAAAACATGCGCCAGATTACAGATGCGCTGGTAGCCATTAACAGCATCGAAAACCAGGCAGACGATATTTTCGATATGAGTATTGAACGGCTTTTTGCTACCGAACCCGATGCCAAAGAGGTGATTAAGAAGCGGGAAATTTACCAGGTAATGGAAATTGTTACTGATAAATGCGAGGATGCAGCCAACGTGATTGAATCAATCATTGTGAAGTACGCTTAGTCCTTACTTTTACGGGATAATTTGCAATTAATTATTTCAACCACAGGCAATCAAATACCGCACAGGAAGCCAGCGTGCACATTTTCAAATAAATAGTATGACCCTGCTTATCGTAATTGTTATTTTAGCATTAATATTCGATTATATCAATGTTTTTCACGATGCAGCAAATTCCATTGCTACCATTGTTTCTACCAAGGTATTAACACCTTTCCAGGCGGTTATCTGGGCCGCTTTTTTCAACTTTGTAGCTTATTTTATTTTTAAAGATCATGCCGTGGCCAATACCATCGGCAAAACCGTACAACAGGAATTTATTACACTGCCTGTAATTCTCGCCGGACTTATTGCTGCCATCATGTGGAACCTGCTTACCTGGTGGTACGGCATTCCTTCCTCTTCTTCACACACCCTCATTGGTGGGTTTGCAGGCGCTGCTGTTTGCCATGCATTTTTAACGAGGGGATTTACCGGTATCGGCAGTATTGTTGAAGTAAAGAAAATTACCGAGATTATACTCTTTATATTTCTGGCGCCCCTCATCGGCATGGTGATTTCCATTTATATTACGGTGATTACTATCATGCGAAATACCTGGGCCAAAGTGGGGCTTATTATATTGACAGGGATTGGCACCTGGTTTTTATTTGCCAGTTTTGAACAGGATAAGTTAAAGGAAAACCTATCAAAATATTACCAGGAGGATATTTTAAAGATAGCTGCAGAGAATGACCCTGCCAATACTGCCGCCTATACCACTGCTGTGGCCAATGTAAAAAAAGCCACCCCCCTGTTGGAGGAGTATAAATCACTGGGGGCCACCAGACT
>JBBQOJ010000503.1:0-3396 GCA_038330815.1 Chitinophagales bacterium
CTGGGTGGTGAAGCCGGAAAAATCAAGACCATAAGCGGCGGCCATTTCAACGAACGTGCCATTGCCCTGGTTGATAAAGAGTTCGTTTCGGCCTTTCAATTTGCCGTTGATATTAACAGCAGCTACATAAATATCCAACCAACCGTCGCCGTTGATATCCGCCATGGTACTACCGGTGCACCATTCGGAAGTGCCGGCCACACCTGCTTTAGCGGTGATATCCTCAAAAACAAAATTACCCTTGTTCAGGTATAATTTATTACCCGATTTATTATTAGCAGTGAAGTACAGGTCGGTTAAGCCATCCTTATTGATATCGCCGGCAGACACGCCACCTCCATTGAAATAATACAGGAAATACAAAATCCCGAATGCCTTTTTTTCTACCGGGGTATTGGTAAAACTGATATGCGTTGCTGTGGCATGTAAACTTTTAAATAGCGTGTCCGCTGGTTGCTTTTGCCGGCAGGAAAAAACAAACCCCAGCAATAATAAAAAGGTAAAAAAAACTAAACGACAGGCAGGCATAAATAAATGTTATGTTTAATAAATCAGGCGCCATAAAAGTATCAAATAAAATAAAAAACGCCTGCAGTGTACCGCTTTTGGAGCTTACGTGCAGAAGGTTTAATTTGGCTTTCTCCTTTTACGTAAATGGGAATGATGAATGCTATTTTACACCACCGTTTTACCATTGGTACCGTGTTCCTGATCGTGATGGTGATACTGCTTTTTGCTACCTGTATCAATGAGCAAGTTGATAAAATTCCTGTCATTAAAAACAGCCGGGGCGAATCCTTTGCAGGTTCGGCCAGTTGTGCCGGGTGCCACCAAAACATTTACGAACGCCATCTTACCACGGCCCATTTTTTAACCTCACAACCGGCCACATCCGCAACCATCAGGGGCAGCTTTAAACCTGGACAAAACTCATTTGCCTTTGATACGCAACAGTCGGTTTTGATGGAACAACACGACAGCGCTTTTTACCAGGTGGCCTATAAGAATGGTGTTATGCAAGAAGCCCACCGCTTCGACTTCGTTATTGGCTCGGGTATCATGGGCCAGTCTTACCTTACCTGGAACAAAAGCCGTCTTTTTCAATTGCCCATTACCTATTTTTCGGCCGCCAACCAGTGGTCTAACAGCCCCGGCTACCCGAATAAAATTTTGTTTAGCCGGCCCATTACTTCCCGCTGCCTGGAATGCCATAGCACTTTCGCCAAAACCATCTCTCCGCCGGAAGCATCGCCTGAAAAATTCGACCGCAGGCAATTAATCCTGGGCGTAACCTGTGAAAAATGCCATGGGCCCGGTGCAAATCACTTGGCCTTTCAAACCAGTCATCCTAAGTCAACACGGGCGCAGGATATCATTAACCCAGCCAGGCTTAGCAGGCAACAACAACTCGATCTTTGCGCTTCCTGCCATGGCGGTAGGTTACAGAAAAAAAGGCCCTCTTTTGAATTCACTGCCGGCGATACGCTGTCCAACTTCTTTGCATTGGATACAGTGGTACCCAGTCCCGAAAACATTGATGTTCATGGCAACCAATACGGCTTACTGGCCGCCAGCAAATGTTTCAGGCTGAACGACCGCCTCACCTGCAGTTCCTGTCATAACACCCATGAGAAAGAACGGGGCAACACTGCGCTGTTTTCTCAGCGCTGTATTTCGTGCCACGCGGCCGGACATGAAAAAATTTGTCCTAAAGCTGCCACCATTGGCGAGGCCATTACTACCAATTGCATCGACTGTCATATGCCGCTGCAGTCTTCCAGGGCCATTGCTGTTTTTCTTCCTGGTAAAACGGCACCAACGGCTGCACTCATCCGGTCGCACTATATTCGCATTTACCCAGAAGCCGCCGCCAGCGTATTGCGCTATATCCTGAAAAAAAAATAATCAATCCAATCGTTTATTATTTCCCGAAGGGTGACAAAAAGGGGGCAACCGTATTACCCGCAGCCCCCATTGATGGTTTTTAAATTATTTTTTGGTTGTAAACAAGTCGGTGATTTCTGCGGTTGAAAAAGCACGGTTATACAACCTAAACTGGTCTAAACTACCATTGAATGACCTTGCCCATGATTCCGGGCCATGGTTGGAAAGCGTGGGCGTTGTTTGAAACTGGTAGGTACCCAACACCATACCATTAAAGTTATTGAATTTGATTTTTCCGTAATTGCCCCCACCCAACACTTTATTGTTGATGGCGGTTGGCTGGCCATCGGCAAAGATGCTGAATTGAGAATTGGTGGCATTGTAAGTGAGCGCAATATGCGTCCATTTATTAAGGCCATTGGGTATTTTAATTTCATTCCACTCTTCGCCATTTCCACTGGCCACACCTGCATTAAACATGTGTACTTTCAGGAAGGCTTCCGAGCCATTGTTGAGGTTTTCGAGAAACAAATCGAGGTTGCCCCAAAATTCATTTTTGTTGGAGATGGAGAATAATCCCTGCGCCCCATTGATCACCGGGCCAACGCCATTCATCCAAAAAGACAAGGTAAAACTACCGAGGTTGGAAAGGGTATCTGCAGCAATCCCTTTAAAACCGTTTGGATAGGTAACTGTATCCCCGGCAGCTTTCAGCAGCAAGTATCCACCTGCCCCAATTTTTGCTGCCTGCCCGGTTATCCCTGGCCCATAGGTAATGTTAACACCCGTAGGAGTTAACTTATTTTCTCCTGCATCCGCCAGGTTGTTTTCAAAAGACCAGAAACTTTTCAAATCTGTATATGGCGGTGGCGGCGGATCAAGAATCAGTTCTTTTAGCACCGGCCTTTCCAGTTTTTGACAACTGCTAACGGCAAGTGCAAGTACCAGTATCAACAGGCAGGGTTTGCTTAATTTAGATAGTAAGTTCATAAATACATTTTTTATTTGTAGGAATAATTGCTGAATTGTCTTGCAAAGGCAAAGGTGTTATTCGCTTACCATTCGGGGTTTTGTTTTAACACGCCCCCTGATAAATCGATGGCCTGTTGTGGTATGGGATAGAACCTTGCCCGGTTGGCATACCCAAGTGGCCCCAATACCGATAATGCATCGCCCCAACGTACCAGGTCGTAAAAACGTTTTCCTTCCATCGCCAGTTCATAGCGGCGCTCGTTTTTGATGGCCGTTCTCATTTGCGCCTGGTTTACAAAAGCGATGCGTGGAACCACGGTTCTGCTAGCACCAAGGTTGCCACTGGCCCTATTACGGATCAGTTCAAGATTAGCCGCCGCAGTTACCCCGTCGCCACTTTCGTTAGCGGCTTCTGCCAGCATCAATATTATTTCCGCATAACGATAAATCCTTTTATTGATCCAGCGGGCGTTTCCATTGTTGTTAACAAAACCCGTATAGAGACGCATGGCCGGATCGTTGCCCGTATACAATTTTTTA
>JBBQOJ010000504.1:0-3395 GCA_038330815.1 Chitinophagales bacterium
CCTAATTGTTCTACCATACAAATGGTGGTAGTATTAAAACCACTACATGAAAAATATACCATAAAAAGAGTAGTGGTATCTACCTACCAGAGTGTAACCGGTACCGGGGTAAAGGCGGTAGAACAGTTGATGAACGAACGAAAAGGAGTTACCGGCGAAATGGCGTATAAATACCCGATTGACCTGAACGCCATCCCCCAGATTGATGTTTTCCTGGATAACGGCTACACCAAGGAGGAAATGAAAATGACCAGGGAAACCGTGAAAATCATTGGTGATGAAAATATTAAAGTAACTGCCACCACGGTGCGCATCCCGGTGATGGGTGGCCATAGTGAAAGTGTAAATATTGAATTTGAAAATGATTTCGACCTTGCTGAGTTACGGGAACTGCTGAGCAATGCCCCAGGCGTTGTGGTGCAGGATGATATTGCAAATTTTATTTACCCGATGCCCCTGACAGCACATGAAAAAGATGACACTTTTGTGGGTAGGATCCGCCGGGATGAAACGCAGCCAAATACACTTAATTGCTGGATTGTAAGTGATAACCTTCGAAAAGGCGCTGCCACCAATGCCGTACAAATTGCCGAATATTTGATGGAGAAAGGGATGCTGTAAGGATGGGTGCGCTCATTTGTTGATGGCAAACAGTAGCAATAAGCTTAAAAAAAGCGGCCCCCTTGATGGTGGCCGCTTTTTTATTTATATTTTTTATTATGATACCGCAACCCGTTTATTTACAAGCGATCGGGCGGCATACTGAATGGGCAATGGTTTGGAGCAAGGCCCTTCCTCATTTCAACCCTTTGATATTATTAACTAATGGTCCAGATTTCGTTACCCCTTAATAATTTATCCAGGTCGCCCTTGCCCCTTTTTGCGATTACCTCGTCAATTTGCATGGTCATACCATCTTCATAGCATTGGCGGTCTACCTCGTAAAACACACCGAATGGCCTTGGTAAATGACCGGCCATTTTGGGATCATCAAACATGCGGACAAGAATTTGCGCCTTGTAAAAATCGTGGTCATCATGCACCCATAAATCATCAGCGCTAACACCGCCCTCGCCTACTGTTGCAATTACCGGTTTAAAGCCATCCAGTTTAATACCCTTATCCTGGTTGGCGCCAAACAGGAGCGGCTTACCCTGCTCTAAAAAAAGTACTTCCTCCGGCTTGCTGCTTTTTTCAGTAAACATTTCAAAAGCACCATCGTTGAAAATATTACAATTTTGGTAAATTTCCAGGAAGGAGGAGCCCTTATGCAGCTGTGAACGCAGCAACATTGCCTGCAGGTGTTTGGGATCACGGTCCATGGTGCGGGCTATAAAACTCGCATCTGCACCCATGGCCAATGCCAGGGGATTAAAGGGATGATCAATACTACCAAACGGGGTAGACTTGGTAATTTTATTTTCCTCTGAAGTAGGTGAATATTGCCCTTTGGTGAGGCCATAAATCTGGTTGTTGAACAACAATATATTAACATCGAAATTTCTTCTCAGCAAATGGATCGTATGGTTACCACCAATGCTGAGGCCATCTCCGTCGCCTGTTACAATCCATACACTTAACTCGGGCCTGGCTGCTTTTAAACCACTGGCAACTGCTGTGGCCCGGCCATGAATGCTATGCATGCCATAGGTGTTCATGTAATAGGGAAACCTACTGCTACAGCCGATGCCACTAACAATTACGATATTTTCACGGGGAATACCGAGGGTAGGCATGATTTTCTGCACCTGTGCCAGGATGGAATAATCGCCGCATCCCGGGCACCAGCGCACTTCCTGGTCTGTTGAAAAATCCTTGGCAGTTAAGGTATTAAGGGGTGGGGCTTTCGTTAATGTTTCACTCATAACTTGGTATTAATGGCAATTTTTCTGTTAGCAAAGGTAATAAATGTAAAAGGTTACATTAAAAAGAATTTGGCAACTGTCTATAGCTGTTGGATATTTTAACTTTTATCCGGCGCTGTTAATACTTCCCAGTATTCCGCTGCGCGCCGCGTGTATGGTATAACGATGGTACCCCCCACCATATTGGCTACCGCAAACACTTCATACAATTCTTCCGTGTTAACGCTTGTTTCCCAGGGCTTTACCCAGGTGGTATTTAATGCAATCGTCGCAGCGCAGCACCATGCTGGCTACTAACCCCAGCAACTCCTTGGTTTTAACATTCAGGGCGCCGGGTGCATAAATATTGGTATCAAGGTTCCAAAGCCGCTTAATCACAAGATTATCTTTGGCCAGTATCACCTCATTCATTTTGGTGCGGTATTCATTGAATTCATTAACGAGTTCGCTCATATAAATATTTTTTTACAACAAAAGTAGGAAAGCCCTTGCTGGGGGGTGGTGATGTTTCGGCAATTATTTAGCGGATTCCAGGAAATCTTTGATTCCTTGCACAATTTTATTAGCCATTTGCTGCTGATATTCGGGGTCAAGTATTTTCATCTCTTCCTCCGGGTTACTTAGGAACAGGGCTTCCACCAACGCATTCGGGTACTCGATGGGACTGTTCAACATAAAATTAAAGGAGCCGGTATTACCATATTCCCGCAGGCCAAGTTCGAGCATGCGTTTGTAAATATTGAGTCCGAGTTTACGAAAACCAACATACCGGTAAAAAACACCGGTTCCCCCCACACGTATAGGATCCGCAGCCGAATTTAAGTGAAAGCTGATCAGCAGGTGCGGCAGGCTATCCCGGTAAAAAAGGATGCGTTCCTTATTATCAAAAAACTGTTCCCTGCTGCGTGTCATAATAACCTTCGCGCCTTCTTTCTCCAGTAACCGTTGTAGTTTCAATGAAACAGCGAGGGCCAGTTCTTTCTCTAATACACCGGTGGGTCCTGCAGCGCCTGTATTGGAACCCCCATGGCCGGCATCAATACCGATGATTAAATTTTTCAGTGATAATTGTTCGGGTTGTCGCCTCACTTTTATTACCAGGGTGTTACCAGCATAATAGAGCATATGCCCCCAATGTTGGGCATGTTTCAGCTCAATGGTAATGCGAAATACATCGTCTTCCTTTTGCTCGTAGTACACATTCTTAATTTCTTTTACGCTTTCCAATTGGGTAATCCAGTTGGTATTGTTGGTAGCGCCAAATATATCTACCACAATTTTAGCAGGCTCCACCAATTGAAATGACTGGTAGGGAAGTTTGGCGTATAAGCCCACCTTAACATAGTCAAACTGGTCATCGCCGGATACGCTCCAGTTGGTGGTGAGGGAGGATGGTGGATAGGTACCTCTCGGCATTAAATTAACCAACTCGTCTGGTATATAGGCGGTACGGTTTTTGGCCAGTTGAACCCTGTAATGACTACCTACTTTACCAGTAATTTTTAACAGGATATTACTGTCGAGGTAACC
>JBBQOJ010000505.1:0-3379 GCA_038330815.1 Chitinophagales bacterium
TCTTTCAAAATCCTGATTGCCCCTTCTACACAGCCGGGTACTTATAATACCATTACCGGATTGTTTGAAATAGAAGTGCAATTTGATGAATCAGGTATTGGAGGTAGCAATAACATTAAACGAAAATACCGGTTTACGCCATAAACGGATACCATTGCATTTTAGCCAAGGCTTTAAAAAAATGCTGATTTGGTACAATCTATGGTGACAATAAAAAAGGAATACATAAAATATACCGGCGGCGTATTTTTATTCTGCCACAACAGCCGCAATTTGAGATAGGATCTTCTTTTACTAAAAATACAAGTTCATTATATGAAAAAATTAAGTTTAGCAACCGTTTTAATTACCAGCTCAATGGTGATAGCGGCTTTTTCCTTTAAGCATGAGGAAGAAGTGGACATTGCAGCATTGCGAAAAGCCTACAGCAGCGGCGATTACAGCCAGTGGCCCAAAGCAGTATTGGCCGAAGCCGCCCGCAAAGATTTTAAAGACATTGGCCCGTTGGGCGATGTTCCCTTTCCTGCAGATAATCAACCGGGTGATGCAAAAAAGGAACTGGGTAAAATGTTGTTTTTTGATCCACGGCTGTCCGTGTCTCAGCAAATAGCTTGTGGCTCCTGTCATGAGCCGCAGTTGGGGTGGGGAGATGGAAAGCGGGTAGCCAATGGGCACGACCGGCAAACTGGCAAGCGCAATGCGATGACGATTTTAAACACTGGATATTACGAAAAGCTTTTTTGGGATGGAAGAGCCGTCAGCCTTGAAGACCAGGCAAGTTTTCCCGTACAGGACCATGTGGAAATGAACATGGATGCGAATCAGATGGAAAAAAATGTACAACAATTTAAGGGCTATGAACCAATGTTTGAGAAGGCGTTTGGTAGCAAAGAGATCAACCTTGATAAAATTTTTAAAGCCATTGCCACTTTTGAAAGGTCGGTGGTAAGTCCGCCAAGCCGGTTCGATTTGTTTGTAAAAGGGAAGCCTGAAGTACTCAAGGATGAAGAAGTGCTGGGATTGCATTTGTTTCGTACCAAGGCCGGCTGTATCAATTGCCACAATACACCTTTGTTCAGCGATAACCAGTTTCACAATGATGGACAGACTTTATTTGCCAGTGTCAGCGAAGATTTAGGACTGTATAATGTTACAAAAAACAGGGAGGATGTAGGTAAATTCAGAACGCCATCGTTGAGGGAAGTGGCCAATACCGGCCCATGGATGCACCATGGTAATTTTCCCTCTTTAAAAGATGTGGTATTTTTTTACGATAAGGGTAATCCGGCTCCTATTCAACGATCTTATAAAGGCGATCGGGATTCCTTATTGCCCAAAACAAATCTGATGCTGAAGAAACTTGATCTTTCAATGCGGGAAGTTGATGCCCTGGTGGCCTTTATGCAATCTATCACCACCATACCCCGACGAGTAAAAACCCCAACAGAATTTCCTCAATAGCAATTTTCTATCCACACACATAAATCAAAAAAGAATGAAAAAAAATCTACTGCTAATTTTTGTGGTAACCATCTCTTTCCTTTCCGCCAATGCGCAATGGAATGCAGATCCCACTGTCAACAATGTGGTAACCGGAGCTTCTCCTACTACTACCAAATTAAGTAATGTTGCTGTAAGTGACGGAGCCGGAGGAATGCTGCTGGCCTGGATCGATTCAAGAACCTCCAGCAGCCAGAGTATTTATATCCAGCGGATTTTAGCTGATGGCTCACTCAAATTTTTAAATGAAATAGTGGTAACCGCGGCAACCGGCACCACAGCTTCCACCAAATCTAATCTCAACATAGAAGAAGATGGTGCAGGCGGTGCAATATTGATATGGCATGATGCCAGAAATACGACTGGTGCCAATAGTAATACTGATATTTATGGACAAAGGGTAAATTCCGAGGGTGTTGCGCTCTGGAGTGCCGGAGGAATAAGGCTTACAGTATCGGACAATACGGTTTCCAACAAATTTGCACAGGCGGTTTTAAAAACGAGTGCTACGTCGTCCACCATTATTTTTACCGATAACCGGGCAGGTACGCTGGACGTGTTTGCTCAAAAAATATCGCTGGCTACAGGTGCGACATTGTGGGCAGCAGACGTAAGTGTGCATGGTGCACAAACCGGTACGCAAACCGGTATTGCTGCATTGGCAGATGGCAACAACGGCTCGTTTATTATTTGGCAGGACCCCAGAATTGCTACTACCAATTCTGATATCTATGCACAGAGACTCGATAGTACAGGCGTTGCATTATGGGGAGCAAGCGGTACGGTGGTTTGCGATGCCGTTTTCAATCAAATAGGTCCCAAAATAATTTCGGACGATGCCGGTGGAATAGTTGCAACCTGGCAGGATAACCGTGCAGCGTCTGCTGATGGAGATATATGGGCACAACGTTTAAATGGCAATGGAGTAGCGCAGTGGACTGCCAATGGAATTGCAGTCTGCATTCAGGTGGGTACCAACCAGAGTGCTGCAACCATTATCAAAGGCGGTGGTGGATACATTATTTCATGGCTGGATCCACGGGCTGCCATCAGCAATAGAAACCTCTATGCCAACAGTATCGATGCCAATGGTGCTACCACATGGACAACCGCTGCAGCAGGTGGCAAAGTTATTTGTACCGCTACCGGTCATCAACCCAGTACCAGCACCGCATCCGGTTTAAATTTAATTTCAGATGGCATCAATGGCGTCATTTTTATTTGGGATGATGCAAGAGAAGGCAGCAGTAATGTAAACATCTATGCCCAACGATTGAACAGCACTGGTGATGCACAATGGACTGCTGATGGAGTGCTGGTAAGCACAGCCGCTAGCAACCAACTGGCGCCGGTTTCTGTGAACAGTATTGCCAACACGGTAATTATTGCCTGGCGGGATTCGAGAAACGGAACTGCCAATACTGAATTGTATGCAAGCCAATTATTGTTGAGTGGTGTATTGCCGGTTACGTTTATTGATGTAACTGCCAGCTTATTGAATGAGACGGCCACCATCAATTGGCAAACTGCTGCGGAGTTAAATTCCAATACTTTCACGGTAGAGAGAAGTGAGAATGGCATACAATTTTACCCCATTGGTTCATTGAATGCGATTGGTAATTTCAACGGTAAATACGATCTCAAGGATACCAAGCCAGTAAAAGGAACCGTTTATTACAGAATCAAATCAGTTGATAAAAATGGCCTCACCCAATATTCTGCCATTGCGAGGGTCACTAAATCCGGTAAGGAAATATTTGTAAATGTTTTCCCTGTTCCGGCTATCAATACCATTTATATACAGTTAGGAAATATGACGGCGGGCAACTATCAATTGCAGCTAGTGGATTCCAAAGGAGCTGTTGTAAAAAGACAGTTT
>JBBQOJ010000506.1:0-3378 GCA_038330815.1 Chitinophagales bacterium
GGGATGGGTGCACCCGTAACGGCACATAGCCTGGGAGTAGTCCCCACCAACCTAATCTAAACGATATTGTTTTTAATTGGTACTTACCTGCCTTTCCGATAGGTACATTTCCTCCTGCCTTTTAAACCGAACCTTAGGCGTTTGGGTGAACATTAGATATTATTTATACCCCAGGCCTTAAATAAATACTGAAAACTGGTAAGCGAATAAAATAGTTTACACACTTGCCGGTTGTATTTTAAAACGTATTTTTTGTAGGCAGCTACGTTTGTGCTTTAACAATTATTTACATCGCAATTGATGATCGTTAACGTTTACTCAACCATATTGCAATATTGTTGGTACAATAATCGTATAAACAAAGAAACAAGTACTTTTGCCCTAAATCACATAATCAATGTTTGATATATTATTACAGGTAGATTCCCTGGGTACAGCAGCTGCTACGACCGGGCAGGTTGAATCAGTTTGGAGTTTGCTTGGTAAAGGAGGTCCGTTAATGATCCCGTTGGGGTTGTTGTTTGCACTGGCTGTATTTTTCTTTATTGAGCGGTTGCTGACCGTTCGCAAAGCGGCCAGGATTGAGGACAACTTTATGCGCATTATTCGGGATCATATTATAACCGGTAATGTGGCCGCCGCAAGAAGTTTGGCAAAGAACACAGATAACCCGGTAGCCCGAATGATCGATAAAGGTATACAGCGTATCGGCAAGCCCATTGATGCCATTGAAAAAAGCATGGACAATGTTGGCAAGCTGGAGATGTACAAAATGGAAAAAAACCTGTCGATACTTTCGGTGATTTCACGCATTGCACCCTTATTTGGTTTTGTGGGAACCATCGTAGGACTGGTACTATTATTAAAGCAATTTGCTACCATCAGTAATCCTTCGGTAAGCCAGATTGCGGATGCCATGTACATTAAGCTGATCACCAGTGCCAGTGGTTTAATCATCGGTATGCTCTCTTACCTGGGGTACAGTTATCTTGACACACAAATTAACCGGACTGCCAACAGGATGGAGTCTGCAAGCAGTGATTTTATCGACATCCTGCAGGAGCCGCACAAGTAATAATGCTATAGGTGCCGCCTGCTGACTCACTGACAGACAAAAGAAGACACTTTTATTAACCGCCATAATAAGCCAGTAAACCACTATCCAAAAACGCCAATTTAAAACATGAGCCTTCGCAAAAATAAATTAAGGGATAATCATGAGGAAGTGGATACTGGTCCGCTCAATGATATTTTATTTATCCTGTTGATGTTCTTCTTAATGATCTCCACCCTGGCCAATCCTAATGTGATAAAGATGAGTGTGCCACGGGCAAAAAGTGATACCAAAAGCAAGCAAAGCGTAGTGGTAAGTGTTGATAAGGATAAGAATGTATACGTGGGTTCAAAACGAACCCCAATGGATTCACTGGAGTCTGCGTTAAGGAAATATATCAATGAAGGAGATAGTATAAAGCCGGCAGTGGTTATCAATGCCGATTCAGTTGCTCAGTGGGGCGAAATTGTAAGGGTAATGAAAGTGGCCAGGCGGTTGGGGGCCACTACCTCAGCCACCGTAACCGGAAATGAATGACGAATCGTTTGAATCGTTTCCCTTCTACCCAATCAAGCTATTGTCATTGAAGCTATCAGCATCCTGTTTTTACCAAAAGCATCCCTTTCTACCACAACAGTATAATCGTTCGCAAAAACAGCAGCGGATTCAGCAGCGAAATCTTCATGAATCTCAACGAAAATTTTACCACCTGCTGCCAGGTGTGTTTTCCCGAATGCCGCTATTTTTTCGTAAAATAGCAGTGGTTGCATATCTGGGACAAATAGTGCTATAGCAGGTTCAAAATCGGTAACATTTTTTGCCAGCCTGCTTTTTTCCGCCATAGGAATATAAGGGGGATTACTAACAATAACATCAACCACCGGCACCTTACCCCAATGTGGTTCTTGTAAAAAATCCAATTGTATAAAATTAACGTCCACCTGTTGCTCAGCGGCATTTTCCATGGCAAGTGAAATGGCCGCACTACTTACGTCTAATGCATATACTGATGCACCGGCGAGTTTTTTTTTAAGTGCAATGGCAATGCAGCCACTGCCTGTTCCAACATCAAGTATACTGATTTCTCTGGCAAGGGACGTAGCACCTTTTTGATTTCCCAATGTTGTTAATACCTGCTGCACCAATTCTTCTGTTTCTGGTCTTGGTATTAAAACAGCATTATTTACCTTCAGTTTCATTTTGTAAAACCAGGCTTCCCCTGTTACGTATTGTACAGGGGTGTGTTGCAATAGGGCAGCGAGACTTTTTGTCAACAGCGCCATTTTTTCCGGCACTAAAACAACATCGGGATGTTTTAGTATATCAGCGCGATAGAGCATTGCCTTGCTTTCAAATATCCAGTCAGTGATAATGGTAGCTTCCCCGGTTGGGTAAATTGTATTTACCTGCTGCCGGAAATAACGGTAAAAATCGCGGTTTGTCATTTCGGCAAACATAGTTTATTTTTCTATTCCTACTTTTGCCACCCGATGGATCACGAAAACTATATGCAACGATGTATTCAACTGGCTTTACTAGGGGCTGGTAGAACTGCGCCCAATCCGATGGTGGGCGCTGTATTGGTATACAACAACAAAATTATCGGGGAAGGTTACCACCGTCAATACGGTGGGCCACATGCAGAAGTTAATTGTATCAACAGTGTAAAAGCGTGTGACTGGCAACTGATACCGAAGGCTACCCTGTATGTGTCTTTGGAACCCTGTGCGCATTTCGGTAAAACGCCTCCCTGTGCCGACCTCGTAATTGAAAAAAAAATCCCGATGGTGGTGGTTGGCTGTCGCGATCCTTTTGAAGCGGTTAACGGTAAAGGCATCGAGAAATTGAAAACAGCTGGAGTGGAAGTAATTAGCCCGGTATTGGAAGAAGCATGCACCACATTGAATCAACGTTTTTTTACTTTTCACCGGTACCGGCGGCCCTATGTAATTTTAAAATGGGCACAAACTGCCAACTTGAAAATAGCAGGGGCGGATGCCAGCCGCTTGCTGATTAGCAATGATTACACCAACCGCCTGGTTCATCGCTGGAGGAGTGAAGAAGCTTCCATCCTGGTGGGTAGGGCTACTGCACTGGCAGACAACCCTTCCCTCACAACCAGGCTATGGAACGGTAATAACCCGGTGAGACTGGTGATTGATAAAACCCTGCAACTGCCAGGTACCCTGAATATATTGGATGGAAGTGTTAAAACGATTGTCTTTAATACCATTAAACAGGAGGAAACTGCAATGCTGTCATTGTATAAAATTTTACCTGCTGAAGAATTTGCACCACAACTATTCAAAGCATTACACCGGTTG
>JBBQOJ010000507.1:0-3373 GCA_038330815.1 Chitinophagales bacterium
TGAAGTGTATGGTGGAGTACCCGTGTTGGGCGTTGCCAAACCGGTCATTATCGGGCATGGCATTTCCCACGCCATTGCCTTTAAAAATATGATTAAGATTGCTGAAAAGATGATTGAGAAAAAGTTGCTGGATAAAATGAAGGCAATTTTCGATGCCAGGAGCTGATCACTTTTCCCACCCTACTTCTCTATTTCCAAACAGGTGAATTTAAAGCAACAAACATAATTGGTCTGCCATAAAAAAGCCAGTCACGTTAAATGACTGGCAACAGCGATATAATATATTTGCAGTAATCAATTAAAATATATAGGCTACCCTCACCCCAATATTTCCGATAGTACCGCCACCCGAGCCGGAATACGCATCGTACTTGATACCTGCATCAATCGACCTGTCTGTACGGGTTTTAAATTCATATCCCAACATCAACGGCGAATAGGCAAAGGAGGTGCCGTTAAACTGCGCATTGTTGCTAATAAAGGCAATACCTAATTGTGCGCCGGCATATACGCCACCCGCCAAAAAATATTTTGCACCCACCCGTACCGGTATAATGGTTGGACCGGTTTGTTTGGTATTATTACCGGCGGATTTTCCATTGTAAAATAGTATGCCTGAAGTTGCCGTACCAAAAAGCCTTTCCTTCAACCTGATTTCTGCCTGGCCCGTAGCGCCAATACCAAAGGAAGAAAAATTGGAAAAGGTGCCGGAGGCAATGGCCAGCTCAGCGCCAACACTGAATTTAAAAGCAGGGTACTCCTGGGCCAATAACACGGTACCGGCAGCAAAAACCAATAGGGTAAATAACAATATTTTTTTCATTTCTTTGTTTTGTTATGATGGCAAATTTACGCCGGCAGGCAGCCATTGCCAAATTATTAACCGATAAAGTTGCACGCCTACCCAACAAACCATTCCTGGTTCAACAACCGGAACGGCTAAACGCTAATGACCTGCTAGCGGGTAGGCAGGTTTTCAAACATATCACAGGTTAAACGCTGCAGGTCGTAATCTTCCTTCCAACCCCAGTCGTTCCTGGCCACACTGTCGTCTATACTTTTCGGCCAGCTATTGGCAATGTGCTGGCGGTAATCGGGCTGGTAAGTGATCGTAAATTCGGGGATATGCTTTTTAATTTCCGCCGCAATTTCTGCGGGCGAAAAACTCATACCCGAGATATTATAGGAAGTGCGGATGCTTATTTTTTCCGCCGGCGACTCCATCAACTCGATGGTGGCCTTAATTGCATCAGGCATATACATCATTGGCAGGTAGGTATCTTCCTTCAAAAAGCAATCGTAGTGTTTCTCCTCCAATGCTTCATGGAAAATTTCCACCGCATAGTCGGTGGTACCGCCGCCCGGGGCGCTCTTGTAACTTATCAGTCCGGGGTAGCGGATACTCCTTACATCGAGCCCCCAACGCTGGTAATAATAATTGCACCAAAATTCGCCGGCATATTTACTAATGCCATACACAGTGATGGGTTCAATGACTGTTTGCTGGGGGCAGTTTATTTTTGGCGACGTGGGGCCAAACACGGCTATGGAACTTGGCCAATACACTTTATGTATTTTCTCCTCCTTGGCGATATCCAGCACATTCAACAAACTCTGCATATTTAAACTCCAGGCCAGGTTTGGATTTTTTTCACCGGTAGCGGAAAGAATGGCGGCAAGTAAATAGATTTGTGTAATATTTTGACGGATCACCTGCACATGCAGCATTTCCTTGTTCATCACATCCATACTTACATAGGGCCCGGTTCCTTTCAACAATTCATTCTCCTCCCGTAAATCGCTGGCCACCACATTGGCATTGCCATAAATTTTACGCAACGCGAGGGTAAGTTCTACACCAATCTGGCCGGAAGCACCAATCACTAAAATTTTCTCTTTGATCATATCCTTCAATTAGGGCTGCAAGATAAAAACTCCACCACCAATTCCTGTTAAAAATATTCGCCATTACCCCTGGCACAATTGGGTTCACCCCCAATTCAGTTACCAAAACTGCCGCCCACCGATGGGTAAGGTCGGATGCTGTTGGGATAGACTTACAGAGGTTAAATCATTTTGCCGCCGATCACTTATTTTTACCAAATGGAAAATTACCTGCAACAATTATTTGCCAAACAACAATATGACCCTAACAATTTTTTTCTATTAGCTGGCCCCTGCGTGGTGGAAAGCGAAGAAAATATGATGGAGGTGGCGGATAAGGTTGCTGCTGTTTGCAGCAACCTTGGCATTCCCTATGTTTTTAAAGCATCTTATCGTAAAGCCAACCGTACCAGTGGCAGTTCATTTACCGGCATTGGGGATACGGACGCCCTTGCCCTTTTAAAAAAAGTAGGTGAAAAATATGCACTACCTACTGTAACGGATATTCACGCCCATGAAGAAGCCGCAATGGCTGCAGGCTATGTGGATGTGCTACAAATACCCGCCTTCCTTTGCAGGCAAACCGACCTGTTACTTGCGGCGGCGGCCACGGGTAAAATTGTAAATGTAAAAAAGGGGCAGTTTGTAAGCGGGCCAGCAATGAAATTTGCGGTACAAAAAATTCAGCAGGCAGGCAATGAGCAAGTGATGCTAACCGAACGCGGTAATACCTTTGGTTACCAGGATATGGTGGTAGATTTCCGGAATATCCCTTTGATGAAGGAGCATCATGTTCCGGTAATCATGGACTGCACCCATTCGTTGCAACAGCCCAATCAAACCAGCGGCGTAACCGGTGGAAACCCCGAACTAATCAGCACCATTGCCATGGCGGCCATCGCCACCGGCGCGGATGGCATTTTTATAGAAACACATCCCAACCCTGCCCTTGCAAAAAGTGACGGCGCCAATATGCTTCGCTTAGACCTGCTGCAGCCACTCCTGGAAAAGCTGGTCCGGCTAAGAAAAGCGGTATTGTAAAACAGCCAAACTTTAAAAGCATGCTTAAAATAAGGCATCGCCCGGGAAGTGTGAAGCAAAAAAGAAAAAGCAGGGACTAAGATAAAAAAACACATCAGTAATAATTGAAGTGCAAGGGCAATAATGGTTTTAAATAGCATTTCAAAGCGAAAAAAATTCGCTCCCCGGTACCCAACGTCCCCTGCGGGACGTTGCTGGGAAAAGGGAAGTAGAGGGCCAGCAAGTTCCCGCAGGTTAATCAATACCATAAAGAAACTACCCGGAGAGGCGGGCAGGCAAAGGCATTACGGCCCAAGCCGCTAACACACGTTATATCTTTTCATTATTGATTTTTAAAAAATGATTGATCATTTTTGCCCCCATCCTGCACTGTTTGCAGTCGCTTTTTAAATTCATAGCTGGTGGGCAGGTCATCCTTGCGGGCAAAGATTTCTTTCAGGGCAATCAG
>JBBQOJ010000508.1:0-3365 GCA_038330815.1 Chitinophagales bacterium
CTGGATCATCTTTACCGGTTGTAATTACCCCGAGGGCCAGGGAAGTTGCGACTTATACATTTCCTATCAAACCAAACAGGGATGGAGCGAAGCAGAAAATCTTGGCCCGTTGGTAAATACCGATTACTGGGAATCGTCGCCTTCCTTTTCGCCCGACAAACGGGATATTTATTTTAGCAGTAACCAACCAGGTGGTTTTGGTGGCAAGGATATATGGGTTACCCGCCGGAATGCAAATGGCAAATGGGGACGTCCGCAAAATCTTGGCCCTACCGTTAATACCTCCGGCGATGAAAGCTGTTCTTTTATGTATGCCGATAACCAGACACTTTTTTTTAACAGTAACGGTCATAAAGGTTATGGACAAACAGACCTGTTTTATGCAAAAAAATTAAGTGATACCAGTTGGGCTACCCCGGTAAACCTAGGCTACCCGATTAATACCATTGATGAAGAAGGTTCTATGATTGTAGCAGCAGATGGCAAAACAGCTTATTATGCCAGCGACCGCAGCGATAGTAAAGGCGGACTCGACCTTTACCGTTTTCAGTTGCGGGATGATATTCAGCCACCCCGGGCCCTTTGGGTAAAAGGTAGGGTATTTGATGCCAAAACCAAAGCAGGGCTGCCCTCTTCCGTTGAACTAACGGAGATAACTACCCGAAAATTAATTAGCCGGGTACAAACGGATGAGGAGGGCAATTACCTGACAACCCTCCCGGTAGGAAAAGAATATGTTTTTAATGTGAACCGGAAAGGATATTTATTTTTTTCAGAAAATTATCGCCTGTTGAAGGGAACTGTTGATTCGGTTTTTACCGCAGATATCCCACTGCAGCAAATTGAAGCCGGTGCAGCCATTGTGCTAAAAAATATTTTTTTCGACACCAAAGAAACGGAACTAAATCCCGCCTCCATTACAGAATTGGATAAAGTGATCCAGTTGTTGAACGACAATCCCAAACTGAGAATACTCATTACCGGTCATACAGACAATGTGGGCAGCCAGCAAGACAACCTGGTGCTTTCCAATGGAAGGGCACAGGCCGTTATCAATTATATTTTGGCCAGTCGCCAGGTAGCCAAAGAACGCCTTCAATCAAAAGGCTTTGGTGCCACGCAACCCATTGCCGGTAACACCACTGAAGCCGGCAAAGCACTCAACCGCCGAACAGAACTGAGTGTGGTCAGCAACTAATTTATTTATTGCATTGTGTGTTGAAATAACCTAACCAGTGGCGCCCCTGTTTGGAAATTGCCGGGGTGATTGTAACCCTTTTCACTCTCCATTATTTGTGCTACCCCACCCTGGCTCCAAAAAAGGTAGTTTTTGAAAACGCTTTTTTTGTTATCAAAATCCCCGGCATTTTTTCAGCAACCGGTTTTATTATCAATAAATTTTTATATTTGATAAAACCTTGCCGTACCAAATGCCCAACGACCTGTTATATCAAATAGCACTCACCGAGGTGCCCAACATTGGTGATGTTCATGCAAAGGCCCTCGTAGGCAGGTACGGCTCTGCCGAGGCTGTATTTAAAGCAAAGAAAAGAGACCTCGAAATGCAGGAAGGCATCGGCACAGTTCGGGCACACAGCATTAAATGCTTTAGTAAGTTTGACGCTTGCGAAGAAGAAATAAAGTTTATCGAGCAATACAAAATAACGCCCCTCTTTATCACTGAAAAGAATTACCCGCAACGGCTGTTGCAATGCTACGACAGTCCATTGCTGCTCTATTATCGGGGAAGTACCGACCTGAACACCAGCCGTATTGTGGCTATTGTTGGTACCAGGAACCATTCGGACTATGGCAGGGCGGTATGTGAAAAACTGGTAACAGAATTAAAACTACCCGATGTATTGATCGTGAGCGGACTGGCTTTTGGCATCGACACCATTGCCCACAAAGCGGCATTAAAAAATAATCTTGCCACGGTAGGCGTATTGGCACATGGACTGGATCGCATTTACCCGGTTCAAAATAAAACAATGGCCAGGCAGATGACCATGGAAGGCGGATTACTAACCGAATTTAAAAGTAATACCAACCCCGACAAACAAAATTTTCCTAAACGTAACAGGATTGTAGCCGGTATGTGTGATGCATTGGTGGTAATAGAATCTGGAAAAAAAGGCGGCTCCCTGATTACTGCTGAACTGGCCAACAGTTATAATAAAGATGTATTCGCACTTCCAGGCCGCACTACCGATGCACGGAGTGAAGGCTGCCATTACCTTATCAAAACAAATAAGGCATCACTGGTTACAGATGCCAACGATTTACTGGAGGGAATGAACTGGATCAGCCAGAAAAAATCCAATCCGAAAAAGCAGCGCGAGTTGTTTATTGAATTTACACCCGATGAAAAAATACTGGTTGATATTTTACAAAGCCACGACCAGGTACAAATAGACCGGCTTTATTTGCAATCCGGCCTCAGCAGCAGTTCGGTGGCGGCGGCACTGTTGTCGCTTGAAATGCAGGGGATTGTTTCATGTATGCCCGGCAAATTGTATAAAATTAGTTAATTACCCGGGCATGTGAAAAAGCAAGTGGTGTAGCGCAGGATTGTTGCCGGGCATTCGTTTGCGGTAATTCCATTGAATGAGCATTGACCTACCTGCATCTTTTTATTTAGGTGCTTGGGCACAAAGCTATTTTCATTTACCTTTGCCTATGGCAACAATAAAGAACCCACCTGCTAAACGCACCCCTAGTAATTTTTTCGGTGAAGGCTTAACATTTGATGATGTATTACTAATGCCTGCCTATTCGGAAGTACTTCCCCGCGAGGTAGATATCAGCACCAAACTTACCAATACCATTACCCTCAATGTGCCCATGTTGAGTGCCGCTATGGATACAGTGACCGAAGCGGCACTGGCCATCGCCCTGGCGAGAGAAGGCGGGCTTGGCATCTTGCATAAGAACATGAGTATTGACCAACAGAGTGACCAGGTGCGCAAAGTAAAGCGCAGTGAAAACGGGTTGATCCTCGACCCGGTAACCCTTAGCCCCGATGCCACGATTGGTGAAGCCATCCGCCTGATGCGGGAAAATAAAATCGGCGGTATCCCGATTATCAACAATAACCGAAAACTGGTGGGTATCCTTACCAATCGCGATCTTCGGCTGGAAACCAATGTAAGGGAGAAAGTGAGCACGGTAATGACGAAAGACCACCTAATCACGGCGCCGGAAGGAACCGACCTTAAAAAAGCAGAACTCATTTTCAAGAAAAATAAAATTGAAAAATTACCTGTGGTAAATAAAAGCGGAAAACGGATTGGCCTGGTTACATTCGGGGCTATTTTAAAGCTAAAATAACATCCACATGCTGTAAAGGATTCTGTTGGCAGGCT
>JBBQOJ010000509.1:0-3365 GCA_038330815.1 Chitinophagales bacterium
TGATAAAAAACCACGCTGCGGTATTGTGTGCCCACATCATTGCCCTGCCTGTTAAGGGTGGTGGGATCGTGCACCTGCCAAAAAATTTCCAACAGGTCATCAAAGCTAACCACCGTTGGATCATAAATAACATTGAGGCATTCAGCGTGCCCGGTAGTGCCGGTACATACCTGCTTATAAGTAGGATTATCCACCTTGCCACCGCTATACCCGCTGATTACTTTCGACACGCCCTCCACTTGTTGAAAAATAGCCTCCGTGCACCAGAAACACCCGGTACCAAAAGTGGCTGTATCCATTTTTGCAGCGTCTGCATTTGTAATCATATAATTGAATTGATTTTTTTCGCCTGCCCGAACACCTGCAAAGATGCTCATCACAAGGCCCATGGTTATAAAAATTACCTTCATTGTTGTTATGTTTACCGCAATTACGCAAAATTAGCTAGCTTAGATCGACAAACAATTATTTAACGGGAAGGTTTAACAATCCTACACAATTCAATAAAACACCTGTAAGTAACCAACTAAATTACTAATGCCATCCACCTGTTTTTCTGTAACGGCCCGTTTTTTTTATTGCCGCTTGTTTCGGCCCACCGGTGCGTTCTTTATAAGTTTTATTTTTATGCTTCTTTTATCAACCTGTAAAACTACCCCCGAAATGCCACCTGTAAATGTATATGCTTTTCGCCTGAAGCCCGGCGAAGACCTTAAAGACGGCATACTCCGGGTAGTAAATGAAAAACAAATTGCTGCCGGCTGGATTAGCAGCGCTGTAGGCAGTTTAACCGAATACCATATTCGTTTTGCCAATCAACCAGATGGGAGCCGGGCCTCAGGCTTTTATGAGATTGTAAGTATCACCGGCACCGTATCCATACACGGATCGCATATCCACTTAAGTGTGAGTGACAGCACCGGCCAAACCATCGGCGGCCACTTGTTGGAGGGTTGCAAAATTTACACCACTGCCGAAATTGTGCTGATGAGCAGCCCCCGGTTTATTTTCAAAAGAGCCAAAGATGGCACTACCCCGTGGGACGAGTTACAGGTAGAAATGTTGGGGCAACAACCCTAACCATTTGAGTCGGCCGCAACCGGAAAATCACGGTGATTCAATTTCCCCGTGTTATAACCCGTTGGTAATACCCTGGTGTAGCCCGGATGGCTACTTTAATTTAATGAAACTTTTCAACGAATAGCAGGTAATTTTGTAGTTAAGCATTAACCTTTCAGGATGAAGAAAATTATTTGCGTATTATCCATAGTACTCCTTTTAGCAGGTTGCGAAAAAGATATCAATTTTGACCTCAACAATGCCGAAGATGTGTTGGTGGTAGATGCCAATATTGAAAACGATCAGCCCCCGATAGTGGTGTTGACTAAAAGCCTTGATTTTTTTAGTACCATTGATCCCGCACTGCTGCTCAATTCGTTTGTGCGAAATGCCACTGTTACCATGTCTAATGGCGTAAAAACCCACCGGTTAAAGGAATATGCCACTGCCATCGGCGGAGGCATCACGCTTTATTCCTACAGCATCGATTCTTCCAACCTCGCCACGGCCTTTGTTGGCCGGGAGAATACTACTTATACACTTACCATTGAAGCAGAAGGGAGAACTTACACTTCTACCACCACCATTCCGATTTTGGCTAAAAGGCCAGATTCACTTTGGTGGAAACCTGCGCCCTTTGCAGACGACAGCAATAATGTAGTGTTAATGGTGAAAAGCACAGACCCTCCCGGGCTTGGTAATTACATCAGGTATTTTACCAGGAAAAACAGCGAACCGTTTTTGCCGGGCGAAAATTCAGTATTCGACGACCAGGTGATCGACAATACCACCTACCAATTGCAGGTAGAACCTGGGATTAACCGCAACAACCCGTTAGATTTCGATAGTAATTATTTCAGGAGGGGAGATACGGTTACCCTTAAACTATGTAATATTGACAAAGGTACCTATACCTTCTGGAGCACCTGGGAATTTGCTTACCAAAGTATTGGTAACCCATTTTCGCAACCCAACAAGGTATTGGGGAATATCAGTAATGGTGCCCTTGGCGCATTTTATGGGTATGCTGCCTTTTATAAAACCCTGGTAATCCCTAAATAAATACCGGTTTTAATTTCCATAGCACTTAATTAGCTTACTATTTCCACCAGGGTACCTCCCCGTGGGGGAAGGCATTACTTTTTGACCATGTGGTGGAAGGCAAAAATAATTGCTGTAATTTTGCGCAACAAAATTTTAATATGGAAAATAGCGAAGTTGAAAAGGTACATTGTTTAATTATAGGATCAGGGCCTGCAGGTTACACGGCAGCCATCTATGCAAGCCGGGCTGGGTTAAACCCGGTGTTATACCAGGGAATACAGCCAGGCGGGCAGTTAACAATTACCACCGAGGTTGAAAATTATCCCGGCTACCCGGATGGTATCCAGGGACCCGATATGATGATGCATTTTGAGAACCAGGCCCGGCGAATGGGTACGGATATACGTTACGGACTTGCCACAAAAGTGGATTTTAGCAGCCAGCCATACAAGGTACAGATTGACGAGGAAAAATGGATGGCAGCTGATGCCGTGATTATTTCAACCGGTGCCTCCGCCAAATGGCTGGGATTGGAAAGCGAACAAAGACTGAATGGCTACGGTGTTAGTGCCTGTGCCGTTTGCGATGGATTTTTCTTCAAAGGAAAAGAAGTGGCGATTATCGGAGCAGGTGATACGGCAGCGGAAGAGGCATTGTACCTCTCCAAAATATGCTCGCAAGTACACATGATTATTAGAAAAGGGGAGATGAAGGCGAGTAAGGTGATGCAGGATAGGGTAATTAACACGGCTAACATAAAAATTTACTGGTATAGCGAAACCGATGAAATTTTGGGTGATAAAAAAGTGGAAGGGGTTAGGATTATAAACAACCAGACCGGTGAAAAACAGGAGCTAATCGTAAGCGCTTTTTTTGTAGCCATCGGCCACCATCCCAACAGCGATATTTTTAAAGGCTGGCTGGATATGGATGAAGCAGGATACCTTGTAACCAAACCAGGTACCTCCAAAACAAATGTAGAGGGCGTTTTTGCCTCCGGCGACGTGCAGGACAAAATATACCGGCAGGCAGTTACGGCCGCCGGCAGTGGTTGCATGGCTGCGCTCGACGCTGAAAGATACCTTGGTGAAAAAGGGCTGCATTAAGATAGCCTTCTTTTAAAGTTTGGTTAATTACCGTCAACGACTATTTAAAATGATGATATTTGCCCAGACCGGAAGGCAATCACATTTTACCGTACCCTTTAGCCCCGGGTAATTTCATTCATTATACTTAATTAATAGCGTAGTAATGTTGACCAT
>JBBQOJ010000510.1:0-3364 GCA_038330815.1 Chitinophagales bacterium
TGTTTATTAATACCCCATACACCCTAACTGATAAAATTAAATTCATACGCTTATTTTTTCACCCTTTTCCAGTAATTAAAGGCTACCACTGCCAGAATAATTAAAGAGATAATCACCGGTATCCAAAAAGCATAGGGAGTATCCTTGTAGGGGATCGGTACATTCATACCGTAAATACTGGCAATTAATATGGGTACGGTTAATACGATGGTAAGGGTGGTGAGCCTTTTTAATACTTCGTTTTGGTTATTGCTGATAATGCTGGCAAAGGCATCAAGCGTGCTGCTTAAGATGTTGGTGTAGGTATTGGCCATTTCCAGGGCCTGGCTGGTTTCCACAATCAAATCATCCAAAAAATCTTTTTCATCTTCATTCAATTGCAAAAAATTGGTGCGCACCATTTTCATCATTAGCAATTCGTTGCTGCGCAGTGCCGTTAAAAAATACACCAGGCTTTTTTGAATCCGCATCAGTTGCAGCAGCTCCTCGTTCCTGTTGGCTACATACAATTTGTGCTCCAGGTTATTACGCCGTAAGTTTATTTCTTTCAGGTAATCCTGGAAATTGTTGGTCACCTTTTCGAAAATTTTAAGCACCATCATATTTTTCTTATCCGGGTTGCGGTTTTGAAAAGTATTCAGGAACTTTTTGATGGCTTCATTTTCAAAAGAATTAACGGTTACAATCTGGTTATGTGTTAAGATGATACAAATAGGAATGGTAATATAAAAAGCGTCGCTGTCGTTGAAGGAATTATTTTCGGTGGGTGTTTTAATAACCACCAGTTTTACATTGTCGTCAATTTCGTACCGGCTGCGTTCATCAATATCCAGGGAATCCTTTAAAAAGTCGATGGGTATATCCAACGATTCACTAAGTTCGGTGAACTCCTCCTGCCGGAGTGGTGGTAATACATTGATCCAGGTACCTTCTTCCGGTTTGTCGATGGCGATGGTTTGGTGATCGAAATTTTTAAAGTATTGAATCATTAGCCTTGGTGCGTGGTTTAATGGGTTGGTTTATTTGAATAAGGATGATACCTGTTAATAGGTGATATCAGGCCATTGAAAGTTTAATTATCACAGGCATTGAACCCTGCGGATGCCTGGAAATTTTTTTACCGGTTAACAACATCGTTTAAACATTGATTTCTCCCGTGAACACTAGTTCTGCCGGGCCACATAGCCAAATATTTTCAAATTGTTGATCACTGAGTTTATCAAATTCCACACTCAATAGCCCGCCGGGTGTTTGCACTTCTACGGTATTAAACCCATTTTCATTATGGGCCGAAAGCAAGGCGGAGGCAGTAACCCCGGTGCCACAACTAAGGGTTTCATCTTCCACGCCCCGTTCGTAGGTTCTCACAAATATCGAATCCTCATCGGTGGTTTCAACAAAATTTACGTTGATGCCCTCCGGCGCAAATTCTTTGCTGTAGCGGATTTCATGTCCTGTGGCCACCACGTCAATGTCGCGTACCTGTTGCGCAAATTTTATAAAATGGGGCGACCCGGTATTTAATACCGCATAGCTACTATGATAGGCCACCTGGTGTACATTTTGCATCTGCAGGCTCACCGTACCGTCGCTGTCAATTTCAGCCAGGTGTTCGCCATCGATGGCTAAAAACCGGTATTCGCTTTTTACTATACCCTGGTGATAGGCAAATTTAACCAGGCAGCGCCCTCCATTTCCGCACATGGTACTTTCGTTGCCATCTGAATTATAGTATACCATTTCAAAATCGTACCCCTCTTTCTTGTTTAACAGCATCAGCCCATCTGCACCTACGCCAAAATGACGGTTGCAGATTGATTTTACCTGCTTGGGGTGAATTGCCGCGTATTCATTCTCCCGGTTATCCAGTATCACAAAATCGTTCCCCGTTCCATGGTATTTATAAAACACAACTTTCATCCATTATAAATTTGAATCTGCAATAATATTTAATCCATGTGTTATTAATTTTTCCACCGCCAGGGCGCCATTCTTCGAAAATTCTTTGGTTACCCGGTTGGCAACGATCGCACTCAGGCTAAGGCAATGATGTCCCAGTGTTTTTCCCAGCCCGTAAATGGCAGAAGTTTCCATTTCAAAATTAGCAATATGATGGTTGCCAAACTGGAAACTGGTAAGGTTGTCTACCAGGGAGGGGTAGGCGAGGCCGAGTCGCAAAACCCTGCCTTGCGGACCATAGAAACCCGGGCAGGTAACAGTTACCCCATGGTGAAATTGATCCGTAAAATGTTTCAGCAGGTACCCGCTGCCCATTTGAATATAAGGGGAAACATTACCGGTAATTAACTGGGTGTGTGTGCTAAATGCCTGTAAGAGCTGCTTCTCTTCTTCATTGTTGTCGGGCCGGTAAAAGTGCATCAGGTTATCAAGGCCAAGTCCATGGGTGGAGGCTACAAAACTGTCAACCGCCACCTCTGGCTGAAGTGCACCGGCAGTGCCAAAGCGAATAATATTTAACGTTACCAGGTTGCTATTAATGGAGCGGGTATCAAAATTGATATTGACCAACGCATCCAGTTCATTTAATACAATGTCAATATTATCGGGCCCGATTCCGGTACTTACACAACTGATCCTTTTATCACCAATATACCCGGTATGCACTACAAATTCACGATGACTCAATTGGTGTTCAATGCGGTCAAAATGTTTACTTACTTCTTTCACGCGGTCAGGGTCGCCAACGGTAATGATGGTGCCGGCAATTTCTTCCGGCCTGCAATTCAGGTGGTACACGGCGCCGCGTTGATTGATAATTAATTCTGACGCTGCAATGCTGTTCATGTAGGTTTATTTAGACTCCCGAATTTCGCATTAACTATTTACAATTTCTAATAAAAAAATATCCTATTTTTGCAACGCCTTTAAAAAAGGCGGATGCCATAGTAGCCCAGGGTGGGCAGGCAATATTCCTGGTCCTGTGGCCGAGTGGCTAGGCAAAGCTCTGCAAAAGCTTCTACACCAGTTCGAATCTGGTCGGGACCTCTGAAAAGGATTACAGTGATGTAGTCCTTTTTTTATACAGTACTAACATGATCAAGCCTGGTAGTAAAAATTGGTAGACATCGTTGCAGAAGATGGCCAACTGGCACTGCGGAAAAAGCAAATCAGCAGTATTGCAAAATGCGGGTTATCACTTTAAAATTTGATATTATAAATGCGATGCCGGCTTATATGCCTGTTACAGGTATAGATTTACAGTAATGTTGAAGTAGGGTGCCATTAGTGGTGTTGCAAGGTCAAAAAAAATGCACCTGCCTTTTTCTTAAAAAAAGATGGATGATTCTATTGGCACCGGTTAGTAGCAATACAGGAATAAGGCAGAGCAGAAATAAGGTCATTT
>JBBQOJ010000511.1:0-3357 GCA_038330815.1 Chitinophagales bacterium
CAAACACCATTGATTACCTCTGTTAAAGTAAACTGTTGCTGTTCAGTACCAATTTTTGCATAAAACACAATGTATAACAGTAAATCCCCCAGTTCTTCCTTCACCCCTTTCCAGTCGTTGTTGGTAATGGCGTCTGTCAACTCATACGTCTCTTCAATAGTTAGCTGCCGAAGTGTTTGTATCGTTTGCTTTTTATCCCAGGGACACTTCGCCCTTAATTCATCCATAATGGTTACAAGTCGTTCAAAAGCATCCGCGGTGGTTGATTGCATATAGTAAAATTATTAGCTAAAAAGAAAAATAGGAGTGTTGATATAAGGAACATTCCCACAGTGTACCGATAAAAGTACAAACTTAGTGATTGTTTTGCCGGCACCTCTTGTAAACGGATACATTCCCGGGGATAAACCTGAGTAACCAGCTGCGGGCACCCGTTATTCAGAAATCACCACTGAATTTAAAATTATCACCAGCCATTGGTAGTATCAGCCGGGAGATATTCATCGAGCGTACCTGTAGCTAAAGTCCGCAGAACCAATTATGTTAATTTATCCACTTAGGCCAATCACCTAAGTTGGCTAAGGGGCAGCAGTGTAAACATAATTTTGTTAAATATAACCAGCCAACATAACCCAGTTTATCATTGGCATAATATACGCAGGTGGTAACCTGTTAACTACCAGCATCAATTTAACAAACGGGCCCTCCAATAAATACCCGCTTTATCCGTTGATCTTTTTGACAATAACAATACGATTCCATATTTACGCCTCGCTGGCTTAATTTTACCGACGAAACAAATTTACATGAACAAACCATTTTTAATTAGCGCCCTTTTTCTTATAGCATTCACCACAGGTAGCAATGCACAGTATTATTATAAAGACATTGTGAGCAACCGGCAGGTATTGGCTGAAAGACTTACTTTAAAAGAACAAAAAATCAGGAATATTCTTGTTCATAGCTTTGAGGGCAACCGTGAACCCAGCCCTGGTTTTTACTGTGAAAAAAAACTCAGCAAAGATTATCGTAAAGTTGAGACCTATACCAAATCAAATATCTCGGGAAAATCGTTGCTAACTGCGCGGTACAACAACAAGGACCAGTTAATCCAGTCCATCGATAGTTCCGAACTATCGGTCACCAGTTCCACTTTTTACTACGATGAAAAAGGAAACCTCGATAATATCATTGCTTATTCTCATTCCAATGATGATGATTTTAAAACGAGCCTTATCGAAGTGCATCAATATTCCTACGACGCTAAAGGTAAACCCGTAAAGATGTTACGGATTGTAAACAAAAAAGATACTTCGGAAGTAGTGTTTATCCAGGACGAACACGGTAATATCATTGATGAAAACGACGAGGGTAAAAATGGCAAACATTATTATTATTATTACAACGACCGGCATCGCCTTACCGACATTGTAAAATTCAATGTGGTACAGGCCAAACTGGTGCCGGATTTTATGTTTGAATACAATACCGCCGGGCAGGTTACCCAGATGGTGACTGTGGAAGAAGGTATCAGTAATGATTATTATACCTGGAAATATGTATACAATGATGGGCTGCGGATTATTGAAAAATGCTTTTCCAAAGAAAATATACTGTTGGGATATTTTGAATACGAATACAACTAGTGATAAAGGTTACACCTGTATTACTTTATTCTCTTTGCTTCACTTTCCAAACCAGTTTTTCGCTCCCTGGAATTTTTGATCTGGTTGCTACCGAATCGCCAGTTGAAATTGAGGCGAATGGTGCGACTTTCCCATGATCCCCCACCCCTGATATAGGTACCGCCAAAATCGGAAATGGCCGTCCAGGGTTGTGTTCTAAATAAATCGGTGGCAGCTATTTTTACCGTGGCTTTCTTTTTCATAATGGATTTTTGCAGGCCCACATCCAACCCACCCTGTGGCCTCGTTTTCCAGGTGGCGCCCCATACGCTCGGACCGTTATAGTAACCGCTCACCTCCGCCGTATAATCTTTACCAAGTGTAAACGTATGCTGCATATACATTCCATAGCTTGGTATATTAATGCTCAATGCCTTTCCGCCTATCTCCCCATCAAATAACTGGTAGTTGTACCAGATATTGGCATAGCCGTTCCACCACTTCCGGATGGGCAGGGGAGCTCCTATATTGACACTGAGAATTTGCTGTGTAGCCAGGTTTTTTTGTTGAATAAAAGTGGCGTTGCCAATCGTATCCGTTACCTGGGTGGCAAAATCCTTAACATAACTATACCCTACTGTTGTGTTCACTATGCTGAGCAAGGTATGCGTTAATTCTACGTTGTTGGTGTACTGCGGCCGTAAAAAAGCATTTCCCTTTTCATAGGTTAATTCATCCAGTTTATTTTCAAACGGGTTCAGGTCCTGGTAGGTAGGCCGGTCGATCCGCCTGCTATAGGTTAGGTTGAACGCGTGATTTTTATGCAGGTTCCAGGTAATGGCTGCACTTGGGAAAAAATCAAGGTAATTTCTTTTCACCCTGTTATCCTCCTGTAGGCTGCCATCTGCCCTTGTTAACTGGCCATCGCTATTGGTTTGCTCCGCCCTTACGCCTGCCTGTAAACTCCATTTTGTATTCAATTGCTGCTGGAAATTTACATAGGCGGCATTTACATTTTCTTTATAGGTAAAACTATTGCTCCGATCGAGGATTTTTACCGGCACACCGTCGGCATCATCATTAAAAAAGTCGAAGGTATTTCGCGTGGTTACAAAGGATGTTTTCACGCCCAATCCCATCTTACCCTTACCCAGCTTTTGTTCCACATCGATTTTGGCCGTGTAAATATCAATGTCCGTTGGCGTAAAGTTCCGGTTAACGATGCTATACAACAGGTTGTTGTTACCACCATAGTAATTGTTGGGCTGGTAACTTCTGCCTGTACCACGAAATATGCCATAGTCGCCATCGAAATTGATTTCCCTGCCACTGGTGTCGGCGAAGCGATAGTTGACATTAAAATTGGCGTTGGTTCTGCTGCCAGGCACCGTGTTAAAGGCCTGCAGGCTTTTAACAAATGCACTGGCAGGCTGGTAGTAAATGGGGGTAATACTGCTGCTGGTCCATTGGTTGTTACCAAAATTACCTGTAGCCATCATACCAATGGTGTTGCGACTATTAATGAAATAATCTGTTCCCGCTTTTATATTAATATTTTTGTTGCTGCTGGTATTCATACTCTTCTGATCATAGAGCGTGTCTTTCTGAATCCGGTACAACACGAGTTCATTTTGGTAGTCGCCGATATTGCCACTTACATTGCTAAATACATTTATTTTTTTATCGCGGTAATTAAGGTTAACAGAAGCATTTCCCTTAGGGGTAACGCCTT
>JBBQOJ010000512.1:0-3354 GCA_038330815.1 Chitinophagales bacterium
GGTGGAATCGTCGGACCTGGAAGTGGGCAGTTTTCTAAGCGGCGGTATTGACAGTGGCTTAATCACTGCCATTGCCCAAACTTACAATCCGTCTTTAAAAACGTTTACCGTTTCCTTTAAGGGCGAATATGACGAAGCTCCCCTGGCAAAACTGGTGGCAGACCGGTATCAAACGGAGCACACCGTTATCCACATCAATTTCGATTCGCTGAAGAACGACCTGGAAACCATCATTGGTAATTATGGCGAACCCTTTTTTGATAGCTCTGCCATACCCAGCTATTATGTAAGTAAAGCGGCGAAACAGTACCTGACGGTAATATTAAACGGTGATGGTGCCGATGAATTATTTGGTGGTTACCGTCGCTATGTGCCATTTGCTAAATACGATTTTTTTACCTCCAACCGTTTTGTTAAACACTCAGCCGGGTTAATAAAAAAGCTCCTTCCACCATCCAACAATAAGAAGTCGGCCTATAATTATTTGTACAGGCTGGCCTCTCTTGCTTCAAAAGACAGTCTTGAAATTTACCTGGCAGCAGGGGTAGACATTATGGAAGATATGGAGCAATACATTATTGCCCCAAACAATGATGGCATGGCGGCAATGCGTTCCAACTTTAATGCCATCACAAACGCTAACATAAGCGGGTTAAAGAAGTTAATGAACATGGACTTTGATACCACGCTGTTTAGCCAACTACTGGTAAAAATGGATATCGCTAATATGGCGCATTCGCTGGAAGGAAGGAGCCCGTTTTTATGCAAGGCTTTGTTGGAATATGCTCCTACCATCAATGATCAATTTAAAATAAAGGGAAGTACTACCAAGTTTATCCTTCGGCAACTGGCCAAAAAATACCTTCCTGCCGAACTGATCAATCAACCAAAACGCGGTTTTGAAATTCCGTTAAAAAGCTGGGTGGAAAATGAGCTTAAGGAGGTTGTTTTTGATTATGTAGGTGGAACAAACACACTTACTTCCCAATTCCTTGACAAAGGTTTTATATCCGGCCTGCTACAACATACCTTACCCATTTCTGATGAAAAGCGTGCTAAAATTCTCTGGACACTGACCAGTATGGAGATATGGTACAAACGAAATTACCTGCAATAACCAGATAAGCCAGTCGTTCATGTTTCCTAAAAAATTACCATATCTGGCCGCATTCAAGCGCCATGGCTTACTTCCCTGCTATCTTTATTTCTCAATCCTCACCTCCTCAAATACTGTTGTTATTGAAGAAAACGTGTAAATAATTATTCTGTTAATCTTTTAAGCCATAATTTTAAACAAAGATTGTCAAACATTGTAATACATCATATAAATAGGAATAATGGACTCATTTACAATAAAAGACCTTGAAAATTTATCAGGTATCAAAGCGCATACGATAAGAATTTGGGAGCAGCGGTACCAGTTTTTAAAACCAAGTCGAACCGGAACCAATATTCGCTTTTATAGTAATGAAGAGTTGAAGAAAGTGCTAAATATCGCCTTGCTGAATAAATACGGTTTTAAGATATCCCACATCGACAAAATGAATGAGGAGGAGGTTAAGGAGAAAATTTTGTCGCTTACCCAACTACAGGCCCAGCACGAAAGGTTGGTACACGAGCTGATTCAATGCATGATTGACCTGGATGTTGACCGCCTGGAAGACATACTGGATAATTATATTCAAAGCAGGGGTATCGAACGAACCATCACCCAAATCATTTTTCCTTTTATGGAAAAAATCGGTATACTCTGGATTACCAATCATATCAACCCCGCCCAGGAGCACCTGGTCAGCAACATCATCCGGCAGAAGTTAATTGTGGGCATTGAAAGTGTATCTACGTCCCTCAAGGTAGATAAAACCATCCTGTTGTTTTTGCCGGAAGGTGAATACCACGAACTTGGTATGCTGTTTATGTATTACCTGCTAAAGAGCAGGGGAGTATCCACCATTTATTTGGGTGCCAATGTGCCCTTAAGGGATGTTGAATACGTGGTGAATCTCAAAAAGCCCAATTACCTTTATTCGCATCTCACGTCGGTGGGACATAATTTTAATTTCGATAAATTTATTTCTGCGATTACCAAAAAATTTGCCGGAACGCCCATAATCATTTCGGGATTATTAACGCAGTCTTACGAAAAGAAAATACCGCAGCAGATCAATTTTAAAAAATCCTTTGCAGAAGTGATGGAATTCGTGTCGGCTTTATAGCGCCATTATACGCCCATCTATAAAAGATAATTAATTCGTTATTCCCGGCAACTGCCGGGTTTTTTTTGGCAGGATACTTTGCCTTGTTTGGTAAGGCTTAGCTGGCAGGATTTTTTAGTACCTATTATTTTAACACCACGTATTAGCTTCCAGCTTCAAATTCCGGATAAGGCCTGTTGTTAGCTATCGCAATTTTCATTTTACGGCTATAAATTACTGATTTATAGCACGTTTAACGTTTAACAAAATTTATTAAACATTTTTTTTGTAATTCCAGAATGTTTTGTTTAGTTTTACCTCATAATTAATTAAACATACTGTTATGGCCGCCATCGATTTCAACCAGTTATTATTAAGCAATACGGAATTTTTAAAGCCGTTTGCCGTTACGCTTACCCGGGATAACGAAGTAGCAAAAGACTTGCTGCAGGAAACGATGTACCGTGCCCTGGCAAATAAAGAAAAATACAATGTGGGTACTAATATCAAAGCATGGCTGTACACCATCATGCGTAATATCTTTATTAATAATTACCGGCGTAAGTCGAAACAGAATACCATTTTTGATAGTACCCCTAATGATTACCTGATTGATTACAACCAGGTTACTACCAGCAACGCGGCGGAAGGTGCTTTAAAAATGAAAGACATCCAACAGGCCATCCATAAACTTCCTGAAATTTTCAGGAATCCATTCATGCTATATTTTGAAGGATATAAATACCATGAAATTGCGGATATGTTGGCAGAGCCGCTGGGTACCATCAAAAGCAGGATACATTTTGCGCGTAAACTATTAAAGGAGCAATTGACCCGCTTTTAAATATTAGCAATTCGATTTTATTTTCAGCCAGTGTTGTAATACCGGTGTTAATTGTCGGCAACCGTTATAGAAAATCATTTCATCAAACAACAGTAACTATCATTGCTAATAACCTTATTTTAGATACTTGAAAAAAGCAGTAATAATTGGGAGTGGATTTGCCGGACTTTCAGCAGCCTCCTTTATGGCGAAAGCCGGGTGGGATGTTTCCCTCGTTGAAAAAAATGCTACCAGTGGTGGCCGTGCCAGGAAAATGGTAGCCAATGGATTTGTTTTTGATATGGGGCCAAGTTGGTACTGGATGCCGGAAGTATT
>JBBQOJ010000513.1:0-3352 GCA_038330815.1 Chitinophagales bacterium
GTTTATTATCCAGGTGCGGTTTAAATAATCGTTCGCAGGAGCAGTAAAAATTATTACAATCTATGATGGCTTTCATACCTTATTGGTGTGGTTGAAGGATTTGTTAATGCTATTTATTACCTGTTAGATTAACCTACAGACCTAATCACATGCATCACTACTCCCCAGATTTTAAAGTCGCTGAATTCACTTACATCGATGGTGGATAATTTGGGAGTTTCCGGCACCAACCGCAGTTTATTAATTGATTTCTCATACCGGCGAATCAGCATTTCTCCATCAATTACCGCAATCACAATTTTTCCATTCGCCGGTTTAATACTTCGGTCAACAACAACAATATCGCCATCATATATTCCGGCGTTGATCATGCTGTTGCCACTAACCCGCATAAAAAAAGTAGCAGGCTTATTGCGCACCAGTTGTTCATTAAGATCGATGCCTCGCTCCATATAATCATCTGCAGCGGCGCCAAATCCTGTGGCATTAGCGGTAGGTACGTCCTGCTGCGTAAAACGCTTACTGCCCTTGTAACCGCTGCCGAAAAAATTTTCTACTTCCATATAAAAAGATTTTGTAATATACTAAAATAATTAGTAAATTTACACTAAATAAATTGGCAAACAAAATTCTGTTTAACAAATCCCGTTGGTATGAAAAATAGTAACACCATAGTGCAGGGGCTCCCATTGTTCGAATACCAGTTGGTGTTGAATCCCCACGAGGAGCTGAGGAATAAAATTATGAATGTAAAACAACATGTTTTTGATACCTATAAAGCCTCGGCTGCACTGTATTCAAAACCATTTGTTACATTGGTATATTTCACCGGTCTCCAGCAAATGGAGGCGAAGGTTGTCAACCGGCTACAAACGATTGCCATGGGTTGCCCGCCCTTAAAAATTGAATTGAAGGATTTTGGCAGTTTCCCTTCGCATTCTATATTTATTAATGTTACCTCCAAAGTGCAGGCGCAACAATTGGTTAAAACAATAAGAACTGAAGCACGGCATTTAATGAAAATAAATAGCGATCATGCACCACATTTTATGATGGAGCCAACAATGGCTATTGCGCGAAAGTTATTGCCCTGGCAATTTGAGAAAGCATGGCTGCAATACAGGCACCGCAGTTTTACCGGTAGGTTTATTGCAGATGCTATGTTGCTATTGAAGCGGCCGGTAGGTGGCACGCGCTACGAAATTGTCTCCAGGTTTGAGTTCCGGCATCTACCGGTAACAACCACCCAGGGAATGTTATTTGCCTAAGCAGTTATGAAGACTGGCCATCAATAGCAGGCGTTATTACATGGCTTGATATTGGAATGCCCGCCCGGATAGATCGCTGGCATATCCATTGGTTATGTCATCGGGCACCGGTATTTGTCCGCAATGCACCATTTAACCGTAGTGCCGGGCAAACGTTTCTTTGCATCTTAAAAATTTTATTGCTGTTCTTCCTATCGAATGTTTGTCACCTTAACCCCACCATCATCTCAATAAAGAAATCATGGAAAAAAAACTACAACAGGATCATCATAAAATAGTTGCAGCCCCCCGGGAAGAGGGCCGCACTTACCACCAGGGCCGTGGGGCACAGTTCAATACGACTAACCGGTTTGTCAAGAATGAAATTACACGGGAGCATTCAGAAGGGGTGGATGATTGGGAAGAAACGAATATAGCTACCAGTTACCTGGAGCAGGAAGCTAAATCAATCGTCAATAAAATTGAAAGTGCAGATGTGGGCATGGGATACAGCATGAATCCCTACGCGGGTTGTGAACATGGCTGTATATATTGCTATGCCCGTAATGTACATGAGTATTGGGGATACAGCGCCGGACTTGATTTTGAACAGAAAATAATAGTGAAAAAAAATGCGCCAGCGCTGTTACGTAAATTTTTGATGCACCCAAAATGGGAATGCACCCCCATCATGTTAAGTGGTAATACTGATTGTTACCAGCCAGCCGAACAACAATTTCGATTAACGCGAAAAATGCTGGAAGTGTGTAACGAATTTAATCAACCCGTGGGCATTCTCACTAAAAATTCATGGATTTTAAAAGACAAGGATATTCTTCAGGAAATGGCACAAAAGAATATCGTGTCGGCCATGGTGAGTATTACGTCCTTTAATGAAGAATTGAGAAGGATGATGGAGCCACGTACCACCACGGCTAAACAAAAATTAAAAGTAATAGAGGAATTAAGCAAGGCGGGGGTAAGGATGGGCGTAATGATGGGGCCCATGATACCAGGTTTAAACGAGCACGAAATGCAACGCATTATGAAGTCTGCTTCAGATGCGGGGGCAACGTTTACGGCCTATACTTTTATCAGGTTGAATGGCGCCATTAAGTTGCTTTTCCACGACTGGCTGTATAAAAACTTTCCGCACCATGCAGATAAGGTGTGGCACCTGATTGAGCAAAGTCATGGTGGAAAAGTAAATGACTCCCGGTGGAGCCTGCGGATGCGCGGCGAAGGAAACATAGCGGATATGGTTGCACAGCAATATAAAAAGTATGGAAAGCTATACCATATGAATGCAGAAGAATGGAGCCTTGATACTACCCTTTTTAAACGGCCAGGCGCCCAGGGAAAATTATTTTAATCTAATTAAATTAATATGCAGTCCATCAACAGGCAATACCTCCAGGATATAATAATAAGGGCTGTTGCACCTACCATCGGGGAGCGACGGGTTTCGCAAAGCGCACCGTATTATTTATATCAACCACAACCAACAAGAGAAGAAATGCTGGATTTTATCCAGTCGATCCCTTACTTCGATGAAAAGCTAAAGCAGTTTTTAAACGGTGGTAAAGGTAGCGATATAACAATCGTGAGTCAAACATGGGAAACTGCCTTTTTAATTAAATGCACTACCTGGGCGAACAGCAAGCACTGGTTGCACCAGGATGTAATATTTTCCATTGGGTTTTACCCACAGTATTTAACCTCTGCTAAAGATGCATTAACCTTACCTTACTAGTCTTAAATGAACGACCGGATCACCAAAAAAATTACCCATATTTTTTCCCCGCAGATTTCTGCTGGTATTTTCCGTGTTGTTCAGCGGTATTCGATCAGCTTTGATCAACGGGAACTGTATTTCCCCCCGCAGATTTTCGTTGATTTGTTGCGCAGATTTCCGCTGATATTTTCCGCGTTGATCAGCGGTATTCGATCAGCGTCGATCAGCGGGAACTGTATTTCCCCCCGCAGATTTTCGCTGATTTGTTGCGCAGATTTCCGCTAATATTTTAATCGGATTGAACAGCGGTAATTAATCGTAGTCGATCAGCGGGAACTGTATCCCCCCCCGCAGATTTTCGTTGATTTGT
>JBBQOJ010000514.1:0-3344 GCA_038330815.1 Chitinophagales bacterium
ATCTCCTGTACTTTCGGAATACGGGTACTACCACCTACCAGGATCACTTCATCGATATCACTGATAGTTAAACCGGCATCTTTCAAGGCCAGTTCGCATGGCTTTAAACATCTTGCAAACAGTTCGTCGGATAATTTCTCAAATTGTGCCCTTGATAATTTCTTTACCAAATGCTTGGGAACACCATCTACTGCGGTAACGTAAGGAAGATTAATTTCGGTTTCGGAAGAAGAAGACAATTCCACCTTGGCCTTTTCCGCCGCTTCTTTCAACCGCTGCCATGCCATCGGATCTTTTCTTAAATCGATGGCTTCGTCTTTTTTAAATTCTTCTGCCAGCCAATCCATCAATACCTTGTCAAAATCATCACCCCCTAAATGGGTATCGCCATTGGTGCTCTTTACTTCAAACACCCCTTCGCCCAATTCAAGAATGGAGATATCAAAAGTACCACCCCCTAAATCAAACACGGCAATTTTTTGGTCCTGGTGCTTCTTATCCATGCCATAAGCCAACGCTGCGGCCGTGGGTTCATTGATAATCCTGCGAACCGTTAAACCTGCAATTTCACCGGCTTCTTTGGTAGCCTGCCGTTGAGAATCGTTAAAATAAGCAGGTACAGTAATTACCGCTTCGGTTACTTCCTGTCCCAGGTAATCTTCTGCAGTTTTTTTCATTTTCTGCAAAATCATCGCACTAATTTCCTGTGGCGTATATAACCTGCCATCTATATCAATTCGAACGGTATCATTGTCACCTTTTACCACTTTGTAACTACTATGACTGATGTCTGAAGTTACCTCGCTCCACTTATGCCCCATATACCGCTTTACACTCATAATAGTGTTGGTTGGGTTAGTAATAGCCTGGCGTTTGGCAGGATCTCCTACTTTACGCTCGCCATTTTTAAGAAAAGCGACAATGGAAGGCGTGGTACGACGACCTTCATCGTTTGCTATTACTACCGGTTCGTTACCCTCCATAACAGAAACGCAACTATTCGTAGTTCCAAGATCAATTCCAATTATCTTTCCCATGATTGTTTTTTTTATTGTTCACAGAAGTTATTCAATGATTGTGCCACAGGGGATAGGATGAAAAAATGGCAGACAAATAGAATTAACCTGGCCAATCAGCGACAATCGATACAATAAAAGTTAATACTTGACAGGTATCACCGGCTAAAATTGGCCATTTTACTTTCCAGTTGCCTGGTGGCCAGCGGCTGGCGCTACTCCACTTTTATTTTTTTGACCCTGAAGGTGTAGTGTTTTTGGCCGAGGTAACTAAAGGAGATCACAATAACGGTGGTGATTAATTTGGCAACGGTGGGATAAATATGGGCATATTCTACAAACAACTTGAGGAAAATATAATTCAGCAGCAGGTTCATCACCACAATTAAAAAATACCTGAATAACTGAACATGGCCGCGGATATTACTATGGCTCCAAACAATATATTTTGATAATAAGAAGCCTACCGGAAAAGTGAACATAAATGCAGACAGGAAGGCAACGGTATGCGGCTCAAAAGCAAAAAATCCCAGGTCGACTATCCTTTTCTCATATACAAAATTGTAAAATACAAAAAAAAGGGTGATGTCAAGTGTAACATTTGCTCCCCCGCAGGCAGCATACCGATAGGTATTCAGGGGCATCATCTTCCTAAATAAGGGATAAAAATAATCGATCAGCGATGTTATAGCATTTCTAAGCATACCTCAAAAGGGCGCAAAGGTAAATAATTTGGGCGGAAGCGGGGAAACAGCGATTGTTGGAAATTATCCAGGTTTGGTATTATTCCAAAAATATAACTAATCCTAAAAAGAAAGAAAATACGTCTAATAGTGTCAAAATTCGTAGTATTTTACTCCATTAAAATATAAATAGTTTTTTTGAAAAATCAAACAAGCGCTTAAATTCTTCGGATATTTTAATAATTTAAAAAGGTTGGTACTCCCATAATCAACCATATTACTTTGCTATCGGCCCCCCTAAAGTCTAGTGTAGTTATTATACATACGCACCAAAAAAATCCCGCCATAAGGCGGGACCGAAATATTATTACTGTGTAAATACGCATTATCAACAAAGGCAATAAAGGTTGATGGTACCTACCAAAACATCATCTTCCGTTAAAAGGTATACCTAACAGCTATTCCACCGTAATCGCCTCCAAAACCACGATAACGTTCGTTACCAAAATCAAAGGATGGTTGCCAATCGGCAGAGAGGTTTAAGGGTATTTTATTGAATTTATAATCCAAACCAATCACCCCATCCAGGCCAATGGCTACATAACTATTATTACCTGGCTGGCTGTTATTATAGTTCTTGTCATTATAAAAACCAACGTGGGCGCCTGGTCCTACATACCACTTCAACCCCGGTGCACCTGTTATGTCCCAGTGAAATTCATATAACCCTGTAACTCTTCCCCCTCTTTCCCAAAAATATCCGAGGGCTTCCAGTGCATGTCCTTCCCTGATAAAATGCTTCAGGGTAACTGCCGCACCACCGCTACCTGGATAACCTTTAATACCCAGGGCTGTTTTGTAATCGGGTGAGTTAAACGAGCTACTTCTTTGTGCATTTACCTGGCTAATAGCCACTGTTAAAATTAGGGCCAACGCCATACATCCTTTTTTCATCATTATCATTTTAGTTTAAATTCAATCATTTAAAAATCGTGCCAGAGCATGGATTGATCAGGTTCTGAAGAAACGTATAACAGTTTGTATAGCAAATTGTTTTTAATAGCCAATATGTTTGCGGTATTAAAATACTAACAAGTATGAAATAGGAGGTACGCGCAGGTAGAAGATTATCCTCAGGCATGTTTAAATTTAACAAACCCATTGCCAATCAAAACCCGCAATGATATACTTATCCAAATACCCGCTATTGCACAGTCAACGCCATTTGCCCTAACTGTACAACTCCTCTTTCAACGCTTTCACGCGCTCGTCTACCAGGTATTCATCGTAGGTCATCAGGCGGTCAATCATACCCTTGGGGGTAATCTCTATGATGCGGTTGGCTACGGTATTCATAAACTGGTGATCATGGGTAGTTAACAACACAATTCCCGGGAAAGTAACCATTCCGTCATTAAAGGCCGTAATGCTCTCCAGGTCGAGGTGATTGGTGGGTTCATCCAGCATCACCAGGTTAGGATTTTGCAGCATCATTTTACTTACCATACAACGTACTTTTTCGCCTCCACTCAATACGTTTGTTTTCTTTAAAATCTCATCCCCGCTAAATAACATTTTGCCCAGGAAGCCACGCAAAAAATCTTCATCTACATCTTTTACATAAGGTGGTACAAACTGGCGAAGC
>JBBQOJ010000515.1:0-3341 GCA_038330815.1 Chitinophagales bacterium
TATAAGATGGCCTTGCTGGAGGGTGACCGTTTGGTGCTATTGGATCTTGCCAATAAAACGGCTACGGTAAAACGCATTCCGCCGGCAATAAAAGAAGGGGTAGATGACGCCAGGGTGTTAAAAATAGATATAAAGGGCCAGCTTTATTTTGAGCACCAGGGCAGAATTTTCCGGTTAAACAAGCAGGGCGAATTGAAAGTGCTGTGGGAAAATACCGAATTGCCCCAACTGCACATCAGCGCATTTTTTATTGACCGGTCGGAGGTGCTCTGGGTTAGCATTAATGCACAGGGCTTATTAAAGATTGACCTGCAGGCAATGCCTTTTCATTCGTACAAATACAAAACCAATTTCATTTCGGCTATAATGGAACAAGCCGGTACAAAACCTGCTTTATTCCCTACCCATTGGTCGGTGCTGGAGATGTCTTACTATTTCAGGCAGGCCAGGGATAGTAAGGGCAACCAATTTGTTTGTTATAACTATAATAACCAGGATGAGGTATTTCTATTGAATAAGGATGGGTTTCGTTCTTTTCGCCATCTTCCCTCCAGGGCAATTTACACCGCCATGCTGGTAATGCCCGATGATGAACTGAGGGTATTTGACCAGGTACGCTCGGTATGGTATTGCTGGAAAACACCTGATGCCATCCCCTATATCATTGAACTGGATAAAACAAGTATGCGGGATATGGAACTGGCAGATGCCCGTTTTATGGGTGGTTGTACCTGGATTGCAACCTATTCGCATGGATTGTTACAATACCGTGATAATAAAAGGGTCAATGTTTTTATTGGAAAGCAGCCGAAAGGGATATTGCCAAAAGACCTTACCGAAATTTGTGTAGATCCCCTCGATACCAACCTCTGCTGGATTGGCTCAAGGGGTGGCGGTTTAATTCTTTGGCACCTAGAAAAAGGATTGCAAAAGCTATATACTACCGACGATGGGTTGCCTAACAATACCATCTATTGCATCCTGCCGGATAAAAGTGGGAAAATTTGGTGTAGCACCAACAAAGGGATATTTAGATTTGACCGGGGTACAAACCAGGTAACTGCATTTGAAAAGGCAGATGGATTAACCGGCAATGAATTTAACCGTGCCCATAAATTTACATTTCCCGATGACCGAATCTCCTTTGGTGGAATGGGAGGGTACACGATATTTAACCCGGCTGAATTTGATATTAAAAAAAATACAGGCGATGTTCCGGTGTTACTCACTTCGCTGCAGGTGAATAACCAGCCACAGGGTATATCAATGCCTTCCAGTTTTATAAAGGCCCCACTGGCCACCATTACATCGCTGGAACTTCCGTATGATAAAAATTACCTGCGATTTGAATTTGCTGCATTGTTATTTAACCAGCCACAAAAAATAAAATACCGGTACCAGCTAAAAGGCGCCGATGCCGATTGGGTTGACAATGGTACCAATAATATCGCATCCTATGCATCCTTACAGCCCGGCAGGTATACCTTGCTTTTGAATGCCACAGGCATTAACGGGGATTGGAGCAAAACTACCAGCGAAATTTATATTTATATCCGCCCCCCATTTTGGGCCACCTGGTGGGCCTATATATTGTATGCTGTTATAATAGCGGGGTTGTTGCGCTGGTATTTTGTATTCCGGGAGCAAAGAATCAATACCGAACAAAACCTGGCATTTGAAAAGCGGGAAGCCATCCGCTTACGGGAAATGGATGAGGTAAAGGACCGGTTCTTTAGCAATATCACGCACGAATTCAGAACCCCGCTTACGCTGATCGTTACCCCCCTGGAAAAGCTTGCCAACGACGCTTCTTTATCTGCCCAGGTGCGGCATACCATTGCCACTGCACAAAAAAATTCAAAACAATTATTACGGCTGATCAACGAATTCCTCGATTTTTCTAAACTGAACAATGGGCAAATGCGGCTTAAACAATCGGCGGGAGAATTGTCGCTGTTTGTGAAAGAATGTGTTCAATCCTTTGAAACAGGAGCGAAAGAAAAAAATATACGGCTTGAATTTTCAGCCCGGGGGGTGGATGGGTTTTATTTATTTGATGAGGAAAAATGGGAAAAAATCATCACCAACCTGTTGGGGAATGCCTTAAAGTTCACACCCACAAATGGGGAAGTAATTGTTACCCTTACCGCTTTGAAAGAAGATGGTGCCAGGCTGGAGGTGAAGGACAACGGACCCGGAATTCCACCCGAACAGCAACTCAAAATATTTAATCGTTTTTACCAGGTAGATGACTCGGCTATCCGAAGCTTTGGTGGCACCGGTATTGGCCTCTCGCTGGTAAAGGAGCTGGTAGATTTAATGAAGGGGAGTATCCATCTTGAGAGTATTCCCGGCCAAACCACGCGGTTTATGGTGGATATCCCGGTAAATAAAACAGCGATCGAAAAATCTGCTATCCAGGATATACCTGTTTCGAAAAGGGAGCTTCCTGCCGCACAGTACAATGATGCCGAATTTCCCCTGCTACTGGTAGCGGAAGACAATGATGAGTTGCGGTCTTTTTTAGGGGAGAGTATGCGAACCAGGTACAGGGTGCTGGAAGCTGCAAATGGTTTAACTGCCTGGGAAATAATTTTGCAGGAACTACCGGATATTGTAATCAGCGATGTGATGATGCCTGGTCAGGATGGGTATGATTTATGCAGTCATTGCAAATCAGATAACAGAACCTCCCATATTGGTTTCATACTGCTTACTTCCAAAGCCGCCCATGAGGCCCGGCTGAGGGGCCTGGAAACGGGGGCCGATGATTATATTACCAAACCATTTCACCTGGATGAACTGGAACTTCGAACCGCCAACCTGGTGCAATTGCAGCAAAAAGTAAGGGCTAATTTGCAGGCCCAGCTACTTTTAGGCAAACCAACCGGGCAAAATCCCACCGTAACTGATCCTTTCCTTCAACAGTTATACCAGGAGATAGAGATTAAACTGGAGGATGCGGAATTGGGAGTAGATTATTTGTGTAAGATAATGGCCATGAGCCGCAGTACCCTCAACCGGAAATTAAAATCCCTCCTCGATATTTCGGCCAACGATCTTATCCGGCGATTCCGCCTGCAGAAGGCAGCTACCTTTTTGGCGAGTGGGGTAGACATTACGTCAGCAGCCTACAAAGTAGGTTTTAGCAGTCCCTCTTATTTTACCCAATGTTTCCGTGAACAATATGGAATCACGCCATCCGACTACGTTGCAGGTATAAAATGAACCAAATTTTATAGCATTTGAACCGTTTTTGATAGTGGTTGAGGTAGTTTGGAAGATAACTTTATGGCTTGTTTCAAAGTTATATCCAAGCCAAACCATCTTCCATAACACCA
>JBBQOJ010000516.1:0-3339 GCA_038330815.1 Chitinophagales bacterium
CAACTACCACCCGCTTTTAAAAAAGATGGTAGCGTAACGGCGGGCAATAGCAGCGGCATCAATGATGGCGCATCGGCTTTGTTGCTGGCCAGCGAAAGCGCAATAGAGAAATACCAGTTGCAACCCATGGCTAAAATCATTGGTATGGCGGTGGCAGGGGTACATCCCTCCATTATGGGAATGGGGCCGGTGCCGGCTACCAAAAAAGCCTTGCAACGGGCAGGCATACACGCTAATGACCTTAGCCTGGTAGAACTAAACGAAGCGTTTGCTTCACAGTCGATCGCCTGCCGGCAGGAGTTGGCATTGCGGCCGGAAATAATCAATGTGAATGGTGGCGCCATCGCATTGGGCCACCCGCTGGGATGCAGTGGTGCCCGCATTTCCACTACCTTGTTGCACGAGTTAAAAAGGCGAAATGGGAAGTACGGATTGGCCACCATGTGTGTGGGGGTAGGGCAGGGCGCATCGGTGGTATATGAAGGCGTTTAGCTACCCTGTATTTTGTAAGGTAGCAGTAGGTTTAATTGACCATTTTTAACAAACATATTACCATGTTATTATTCAACCTTCCTGCTGACGTGTGGGTATTTTTCCTTTTTACCCTGCTTATTTTTACCATTTTTTTGTAGTGGTGTTTATGGTTGTTTTTATATCCACCCGCAAGCAATTAAAACAACAGATTGCAACTCTTACCAGTGAAAAAAATGCCTTGCTTGCGCAGATAGAGCAGATCGCCATTATAGACGGTGGTAAGGAATAACCATTATTGCATTTGTAAATCTCCGCTTTTATAAAATGGCAGGAACGACTTGAAAGCCGCTTTACCCCAGCCGGGATAATAGCTTTTTCACCAACCTGTAATTGGTGAGGATGGATAACATTAACAATACCAAGGCAGTTAGTAATACCATCCAATGAATAAGGGGAGATAACTCGTCCCGCTCATACATCACCTGGTGTTGAAAACCCCATTGCAATAAGGCAGTAAGTACCAGGGCAATTGTAATGATAGTGGTATACACCGGTACCCATTTTTTAGCGACGGTTTTACTTAGCCACCCGGGTGAATAACCCAATGTAAGCATCAGCCGCAGGTTGTGCTGGCTTTTGGCAATCATTAGTTGAAGGTAAAAGGAGAACAGTAGCATGGCCAGTAAAATAACCAGCACACCAAAGCCCGCCAATCCGCTCACAACGGCTTGCAATAGTTGCTTTACCCTGCCAAACTTTGTTCTGTCTTTATTTACCCTGTATTCTTTTTCCGATAAAAACCGGAGTAATTGCGGGTTATTGGCATCGGTGGTTTTAATATAAATGCGGGAAGCGTTTACGTTGGTAACGCCGCCAAAATTTTTATTGGCATAATGCATAAAACTGGCGGGTACCAGTACGGAATTGATGCGATCGCTCAAAGCAACTATACGTGCCCGGTAGTTCTGTATGCCAGCGGGGGAATAACATTCCAGGATAATACCGACCGACGACATGGTTTTATCCGACAGCTGCGGCAGGTCCTGGCTGGGGGCAAATACATTGTACATCTCCATAAAATCGGAGGAGAAAACAATCGGCACCTCCGGCTCGCCCTCACTCCAGGAAAAGGAAGGAGGAAGGGTATCCAGGAATTTATCGTCCAGCGACTCAAGAAAGAGATCCGTACTGAACGGGATAATGGAACCCGCACTGGCTTTTACCCTAAACTGGTTGGAGATGAGGGGGGCCGCATCGGTGATAAAGGGCTGGGCCTTAATGTTGGCAAGGTCTGCATCGCTAAAGCTATTGTCCTTACCCATATTTGCGTTGGTAATGGTTTTGGTAACAGATATAAAATCTGCGCCATTTGTTGTACTGGCTTTATCCTTTAGTAATAACCGGATATTGATGAATAACTGGATGGAAGAGAGTAGTAGCAGCACACCCAGGCCAAGCCCGATATAACTTAACCAACGCGCAAGCCCTGGCTGTTTGACGGATAGAAACGGTTCTATGTGTTGATAGCTTGGCATGGACAGTATGGTATAAATTATTGCATAGTTACTTCCGTAAAAAGTATGGCTACAGGTGCAGTGTTCTTTCCGATGTAAAATATTCAATCTCCCGTAGGTCGGCCAGCACAATGGTGGCTTTTCTTGACTGGCTTTCTTCTTCCATCAGGGCCATTGCTTTTTTACGATTCGCATCGTCGAGGTGACTGAAGGGCTCATCCAGCAATAAGAAATCGAAGGGTTGAAGTAATGCCCTGATGATGGCGATCCGCTGTTGTTCGCCGTAGCTACAGGTGCTGCAGGGTTTATCCAGCTTATTTTCGATGCCCAGCTTTTTGGCCATGGCTTCCACCGGGCTGTTGGCGTGAAAGGGAGATAGTAATCTTTTGATTTCAAGATTTTGTAACACGGTTTTATCGGTAAACAACCGCAGGTCCTGGAACACAATACTGATATGCCGTTGCCGCCAAACCGCGAATTTCTCTGCATCAAAGTCTTTAATGTCGTTCGTATCGTACCGTATGCTGCCCTGGTAGTCTTTCCTTATCCCGTATAAAAAGTGTACCAGCGATGTTTTTCCACTACCGCTGGGCGCAATAATATGAATGTTTTCGCCTTTGGTAAAACTTAGCGACTGGTTCCACACCTGCGAGTTGGCCGTGTTTGCGCGATCGAAAAATACCGGTAAAATATTGTCCACGAAAATTTGCATGGCTGATATTAAAATGCTGCCAACTTCATACAAAAGCTGGCAGCATAGAAAAGTAATGGTTATTTTCCTGCAGGGGGCACGCCACCCGATGATTCAAAATCTTCGAAGGCCATGATTTCCTCACGCTGTTTTCTTTTTTGTTCCTTGTACAAGGCGCTCAATTTGGCCGCGTATAGATTCAATTGTTTCAGGCTATTGGTAGATTTATCCACCAGGTTAATTTCATAGGTTTGCTCTAGCCCACCATTGTTGAAATTGCCACCCTTCCAAAGTACATTGTCCCACATCTGCAGGGAAGCGTCATACGCAATTTTAGCCGAACTATCTTTAGTGGCCTGCACTTTAAAGGCGAGTAATAATTGCTGGATATTTAAGTAACCACCCAACGGTTCTCCGGTTATTTTACTTAGGAAGTCATGGTCGGTAGTAGCGGTACCCATATACTGGTCAACGCTTTGTTGCTGGTTACCCATAGCAAAGTAAGTGCCATTGGATTTAAATACCAGTGGTAATTTACTGCTATCCCCACCCATTGTTTTGCCCAGGTTATTGCCTGCATTTACCAGTTTATTAAAGGCATCCTTATCCCCAATGGCAGCCGCAAATACAAAATTAAAGGAGGGCTTTTGCGACACCGAA
>JBBQOJ010000517.1:0-3324 GCA_038330815.1 Chitinophagales bacterium
GCTCGAGTCGGAAGAACAAAAGTTTAAGGAGCAGATTTACCTGGCTACCTTCCAGGCAGCCAACGACCTGATGGAGGAAAAGGGTAACCTGATGCCAATGGCCAGGAAAAACGAACCCCTCTTTCCCAGTGAAAAACTTCAACTGGAAATATTTAAGCCTACCATCACCCAGCGATTTTCAGTAGATGATATCAGAAGTATCATCAGGAAAGCTTTCGATAAGCAAAATCTGCACAAAATACCGTTTGAGTTTGCCATATCGCCCCTGTCACTGGTTGGGGAAGAACTTCAGTCAGAGAATTTTTATAAATTATACGCCGATTCCATCCATAATAAAATGAATGTGATACCATTGGAATCACCCGGTGGAAGTCTTTCTGAAGGTATTTCGCCACAGGAAGTGCTGATGATCGTTGTTCCGCATGCAAAAAAAATCATCTGGCAATCCATGACCTGGTTTATTGTGGGGGCGGTGGTTTTTACCCTCATCATTGTTACCGCATTTTTTCTAACCGTTAGGGCCTTATTAAAACAAAAAAAGTTGAGTGAAATCAAATCTGATTTTATCAATAATATGACGCATGAATTTAAAACGCCGCTCGCCACTATTTCGCTGGCCGTGGATGCCCTTAAAAATGAGAAAGTGATTAACGACCGGGAAAAAATGAACTATTTTACGGGCATCATTAAAGAAGAAAACAAACGCATGAACAAGCAGGTAGAGACCATCCTGCAGGCCGCCCTCCTTGATAAGCAGGAAGTGCAGCTAAATCTCAAGAAACTGCATGCCCACGACCTGATCAATAGTGCTTTAAACAATATTAACCTGCAAATCGACCAGGTGTCGGGGCGGTTGGAAGCCAATCTTACAGCCGGTAAAGACCTGGTGATGGCGGATGAAGTTCACTTTACCAACCTGGTAAATAATTTACTGGACAATGCGGTAAAGTATTCAAAAGATAACCTCCACATTAAGATCAGTACGCAAAATACCGGCAACCAGTTAAAGGTGCGGATTGAAGACAATGGCATCGGTATGACCAAGGAAACGGTTACCAGGATATTCGAAAAATTTTACCGGGCCCATACCGGCAACCTCCATAATGTGAAGGGTTTTGGCTTAGGTTTAAGTTATGTGAAAACCATGGTAGAAGCTCACCATGGTACTATTAAGGTAGACAGTATACCAGGCAAGGGAAGTACCTTCCTGCTCACCTTTCCACTAACCAAACCCCTGCTGGCCACCGCTGCACAAAGTTTAAAAAAACTGGTGATGTAAGAAGAGAGTTGTGTTTTTTTGCCCCAGCACTTGCTGCGATTTTTTAAAGCCATCTCCACCCCGAATAGGTAATCTTATGAGCGGGTGAATCTTGCACAATGCAGCTAACAGTTATCCTCCTGGCGCTTTATCGCTAATTATAAGTTCTGCTAAAGGTGAAGGTTTCCTCGATTTCACTATACGCCGTTCCTAATCATCTTACCCACAAATTTTAACTATTTTTCTAAATGCACAGGTTATACACCGCAATTAACAGGTTATGCACGTGTTAGAAGGCCAATTTCCACCTATAAGGCAGTCCCCTGCTGGCTAAAATCCTTGTGGATAAAAATGTTTGTAGCATAATTAGTGTAAAAGTGGGAAAAAGTGTTATTTTGTGGTAATAATTTTTTCACATTGAACAATTCTCTGTAAATGATTGGTTTTCTTGGCGAATATGAAGTGACGATGGATGCCAAAGGGAGATTCCTTTTACCGGCTGGCTTTAAGAAGCAGTTACCGGAAGAGGGAGCAAGCCAATTTGTGATAAACAGGGGTATTGAAGTGTGTTTAAGTTTATACCCGATCAAGAGCTGGGAGCCAATTTTTGCCAATGTAAGCAAGTTGAATGATTTTGACCCCAAAGTAAGGCAATTCAGGCGGTATTTTTTGAATGGCGCCACTAACGTAGAACTGGATACAGCGGGCAGGTTATTGATACCCAAGGCTTTGATGGAGTATGCCGGTTTACAAAAGGATGTAGTATTGGTGTCTGCCGTTGATAAAATTGAAATTTGGGATAAAGTAAATTATACAAAGTTCTTTGACACCTTTTCACCCGAGTCTTTTAGTGACCTGGCCAATGAGGTGATGAATAAGCACAACGAGCCATTGAAAAGTTGAAACATTGAAAAGTATGCCGCAGAAAACAAGCACAATACCAATCAATCCTTCAACACCTCCACCAGATAACTATCACACGCCCGTTTTACTGAAAGAAGCTATCGAAGGGTTAAATATTCAAGCCAATGGCGTGTACGTGGATTGTACGTTTGGCGGAGGCGGCCATAGCACAGCCATTTTGGAGCAATTAAATGAGGAGGGTGTACTGATCGCTTTCGACCAGGATGAGGATGCACGCAAAAACATCCCCGCCGATAAGCGGGTAATTTTTGTACCGCAGAATTTCCGCCACCTTGCCCGTTTTTTGCGATTGCATAAAATTTCCCGGATCAATGGCTTGCTGGCAGATTTGGGCGTTTCCAGTTTCCAGTTCGATGAGGCACCCCGCGGATTTTCTACCCGCTTTGATGCCGCACTCGATATGCGGATGGATCAACGCCAGTCGCTTACCGCAGCAGATATCATCCGGGATTTTACGGAGGTTCAGTTACATAAAATGCTGGAACAATATGGCGAAGTAACCAATGCGAAAACCCTGGCCAAAGCCATCGTACAACAACGGCAGCTCGGGCCAATTAAAACAATCAATGCATTTAAACTGGCCATGCAGGCGGTGGTGAAAGGGAATCCCCAGAAATACTTTGCCCAGGTATTCCAGGCCCTTCGCATAGAAGTGAATGATGAATTGGGCGCACTAAAGGAGCTTTTGATACAGACCCCTGCACTGCTGTTACCCGGTGGGCGTGCAGCAATTATCACTTTTCATTCACTGGAAGACAGGATAGTGAAGAATTTTTTTAAGACAGGTAGTTTTTCCGATACTGCCGCAGACGTAGTGTACGGTGGCAAAACGGAAAATCCCTTTACCATTATCACTAAAAAGCCATTATCGGCGGGCGAGGTAGAGTTAAAACAAAATAAACGGTCACGAAGCGCAAAACTAAGGGTTGCCCAAAGAAAGTAATAGCAGCGGGAACCAAATGCAGCTACAACGCAGCAGCTAATACAATGATGGAAGATAAATACACACAACAGGAACAACCACTACCGTCCAAATTGGATTGGCGAAAGTTGCTCAATCATAAATGGGTGGTGCGGAACATCCCCTTTTTCCTGTTCCTGGCAGTATTGGCGGTGTTGTATATCTACAACGGGCACAATGC
>JBBQOJ010000518.1:0-3310 GCA_038330815.1 Chitinophagales bacterium
AATCTCCGGCATATTTAAAAATACCTGGTAATTCTGTATGGTTAACACCCCCTTTTTTATCCCTGTTTCCTTTTCAATGACACCATTCAAATCTTTCTGAATAGCGCTGCTGGAAACAGTGCCTCCCGGCAAATTATGTTCGGCCAGGAACGCGGGTATATGTCCTACCCCATGATCAGCCGTTAAAAAAGTGAGGTAATTTCCCTTGCCCAATTTCTTATCGAGGTATTTCAAAAAATCAGCGATGTCGAGGTCGAGTCGCAGGTAGGCATCTTCCACTTCGATAGAATTAGGCCCAAAATTGTGCCCGATATAATCAGTGGAGGAAATACTCAGCGCTAAAAAATCGGTGACGGTACCGGCCCCCAATTGTTCATTGTCAATGGCCGCTTTTGCAAAATCAAAAGTATAGGTTGCGGCATACGGGGTGTACTTAAACCCGTCGTATTTATTGGTACTAAATAAAGATGTTTTGTGCGGAAAAGTAACCGTCTCCTCCCCGGAAATTGATTGTTCAAAGGGAGTATCATCTGCACTGCTGCCATCATATTTTTCAATAGGCAACAGGGTATTCCAATCTTTTTGCATGTATTTTCCCGGAAGGTCTTTGGCGTTTTCACGCTGTACCCAGGCTGGCAATTCCTTCATGTAATAAGTACTGGTAATCCATTTACCCGCATCGTACCAGTAGGCAGCATTGGCGGTATGGCCGGCTGGCAAAATCGACCCCCTGTCTTTTAAAGCGATACCAATCACCTTGCTTTTGAAATTATTACTCAGTCGCAATTCATCTGTAATAGTAGTTGACCACATATTGCGCGGACTCATTTTACCGGCGCTTGAATTACTGCCTACCGTGGATACCGTGCTGTCATCGGTACAATACACATTCTTCCCGGTTAATTTATCAAACCAGTTATTACCGGCAATCCCATGCAGGGCCGGCACACTACCGGTGTACACGCAGGCATGACCGGGTGCAGTGTAAGTGGGCATATAGGGAATAAGGGTATTCTCGCAACTAAAGCCTTCTGCCTGCATCCTTTTGAAGCCACCGGTGCCATATAAATCGGCGAAACGGTAAAGATAGTCCCAGCGCATCTGGTCTATTACAATCCCTACTACCAGTTTCGGCTTTTTGCCGTTGCCTGGTGCACCCTTCATTTTAATTACAGCGGCAGGTGCCTTGCTGGTAGCTGCTTTATGGGAAGCCGTAGTTTGGGCGGTTAAACTCACTGCGGTGATTAACAATGGAAACACCATCCAACAATATTTTCTTAGCATCACTTATTTTTTTGCAAAGATAACCCGCTAAGGGGGAACCAGGCCGTTGGTTACCTGTTATTGGAATGTTATGGATTTTGCGTTTAAAGCCCTAATTTTGCGAGGTTTATATGGAGGGCGGCGCCAGGTATTTTAATGTTGCGCTATACCACTATGGCCCAAAAAAAGGTTAATATATCAACATCGGTAGTAATAACATTTACCACACTTAAAACAATCAATTGAAAATGGCAGACGTTTTTGAAAAACTAATAAAGGATGGTGGACCACTCGGTCAGCACATGGACAGGGCACATGGCTATTTTGCGTTTCCGAAACTGGAAGGTGAACTTGGCCCAAGGATGCAGTTTCGGGGAAAGGAAATGATTGTATGGAGCCTGAATAATTACCTGGGCCTGGTAAACCATCCGGAAGTTAGAAAAGCAGATATAGCAGCCGCAGCAAAATATGGCATGGGTAATCCAATGGGCGCCCGGATGATGAGTGGCAATAGCGCCAAACACGAAGAACTCGAAAAAGTAATCAGCCGTTTTGTAAACCGGGAAGATACCATGTTATTAAATTTCGGCTACCAGGGCATTATGAGTTGCATTGATGCATTGGTAAACCGCCGGGATGTTATTGTGTACGATGCAGAAGCACATGCCTGCATTGTAGATGGCATACGGCTACACATGGGGTATACCTATGCATTTAAGCATAATAATATCGGTGATTTTGAAAAGCAATTGCAACGGGCCGAAAAGATGGCGGAAAAGTCGGGAGGCGGTATCCTGGTGATTACTGAAGGTGTATTTGGTATGGATGGGGAGCAGGGCGTATTAAAGGAGATTGTAGCCATGAAGGAAAAATACCAGTTTCGCCTGTTAATAGATGATGCGCATGGATTTGGGTATATGGGACCAACCGGTGCAGGTGCCGATGAAGCCCAGGGTTGCCAGCAGGGCGTGGATCTTTATTTCAGCACATTTGTAAAAAGCATGGGCAGTATCGGTGCCTTTATCAGCGGGCCGAAAGCCGTATTAAAATACCTGCGGTACAACACCCGCTCGCAGATATTCGCCAAAAGTTTACCCCTGATGATCGTGGAAGGAATGTTAAAGCGCATGGAAATGGTAACTGCTATGCCTGAGTTAAGGGACAAATTATGGCAAAATGTGGCCCGTTTACAAAATGGCCTCAAGGAAAAAGGTTTTGATATCGGCCATACCAACTCTCCCGTAACGCCCATATATATGAAAGGGGACGTGCCGGAAGCTACCCAAATGGTGATGGACCTCCGGGAGAATTACCATATCTTCTGCTCTATTGTTGTTTACCCGGTAATACCAAAGGGAGATATCATCTTCCGATTAATACCTACTGCTTCTCACTCCAATGAAGATATTGATACCACTTTAGCAGCATTTGAAGCCACTAAAAAGAAACTGGATGCGGGTGAATACAAAGCAGTGGAGATACCGGATATGGCCGATGTAGCCGTATAACGCTTTCACCGAATTTTTTTATCATTACTCATCCTAACCGATGGGTATTTTTTTTGCCCCAGCCACCCCCTACACCAGCGAATGAATAAAAATGCTAATTGCAGGAAGGCACGATGAGGGCGTTTCCCCAACAATCAACCTTTGCTCACCCGTTACTGCGATCATCGCCGGAATTAAAAGAAAAAATTGCCGCTTTTGCGGTTACCCCACGCTATGAAAACCCCTGCCTTTGGCAATACTAACCTATATCGTTCACCCCCTACCCCTTTCACCGTTTAGCCACCATCGCCGTTGAAAGTCAATACAGTACATCGTTACAGCAAATATAGCGCTACCGGTTACCTGGGAATATAAATAATGTTGCGACATGGACATTGATGTTACACCATTGTCAATTCATGATAAAAATCATTTAACCTTTTAAAAACACTCATTAATTACAGCAGCTGCGCACAATAGCTTTGTGTAAACAAATAAGGCAACAACGCTGAATTGGCAAACAAAAAAATCTTTTATGAAACAGTTTAAAATAAAATTTC
>JBBQOJ010000519.1:0-3307 GCA_038330815.1 Chitinophagales bacterium
ACTGGATCAACTATGCACCAGCGGCGGTATAGTGAACGCGTTGCAAGCCGTTCAATTGGCGATTGAATCGGTAAAATAGTCAGCCTGCTTTTTTTTGTTAAAAGGTATTTTCAAGCTGCTGATGGTTATTGTTTACCCGGAAATGAATGCTGGTGTTTTTTTATACCTAAATCAAGCTGGTGCACTTATCAATAGCCGGTTGCGCCTCCTCCTACTTTTTGGGCGCCTTACGCGATTTCCATAATTCGTACTGGATAAATAGCTGCAACGACCGGTTGCTTTCCTTTTGTTGTTGCCCACCGCCTAACTGGAATTTTAAATAAGGTTGCAAACCAAACGAATACCGCACACCTCCCGAAAAAAGTCGCCATTGGTACTGGGCTTCCACCTGCCCCTGCAGGTAAACCTTTACAAAGTTGGTGTCGGTTCCCCGCGCTTTTTCAATAACCGAACTTAGCAGGGTATCGTTGGGGGTGCCGGTATTGCCAAGATAACGATCCTGTTGCACAATGGCACTGGCAAATTTATTGATACTGATGCCGGCGCCGGCTGACAAACCAGGCAGGATAAAATAATTAAAGCTTACCGGCAACTGGTGATAGAAAGTTTTCTTTAGGCTGCTGTTAAAGGTGGTAGTTACATTAAACGAATCCGTTGTTTTTTGCTGGGCAAATACCACTTCCCGGTTATATTGCGGCGCACCGTATCTAAAGGTGGATTGCAGGAACCATTTGTTGTGCGTATGCATCCGGAAGTACACCGATGGGATATAATCACCCAAAGAATTTTTTCTGCCCTGGGCATTATAGGTATTGCTTTTTTGCCCGGCTACCGGAATCATTTGCTGCTCCCCGATGCCTGCGCTAAAATAAATTTTCTTTTTCCCGGCGATGGCTGTTTGCTTCGTTTGGGTATTGCTGTTGGTATCAATGGCTGACTGTAAAGGCAGGTTTTTAATACTATCCTTTACTATGATCTTTAGGGTGTCATCTACTGCAATAATGATAGGTGCCTTGGTGGTATCCACCTCCTTGTATTTATCCGTGGTAATTGGGTTTGTCTTTACTTCACCTGCTACAGGTGATTTTAACATTCGCTCTTCTATTTTTTGCCTGGGTACGACGTGGCCTTTTTTAAATTGGCTGGTGTTGCCTGCGGGTTGTTGACCCCTCCGGGTTCCATTCCCTGTCATTGAAATCCCCCGCTGTTTTTTTAATGGGGCGTTATTTTTTGTAACCCTCTTGCTCCGGGTACTATTTTCGGTGAGTAGGGTACCACCGGAAGTATTGCTGCTACGGGGTGTAACCATGTTGTGCGTGCCAGGCCGATTGTCCAACGCGGTTGTAGCCGTTTCCGTTACACTTGATGTCGCGGTTGCCGGAGTGCTACTATCTTTATTTGGAGACGTAAGGTTTAACGAACCGGTAGTTGGTTGTTGGATTGGGGTTTCCTGCTTCAATTTATTATTGGCATCTTCACTTGGCGAAGTGCGCCATTGAAATGGATTCAAAATAAATAAGGCCAATCCGGCGATTAACAAAACCAGGGCAAGCAGGGCACAACCCCTTAGTGCCGGGGGAAGCACCGGCCTGTCTTTATCGTCCTTCGCCAGGCGACGTTGCATATCTTCCCATGCTTTATCTGCATTGGGCAGCGGCAGGTCGTTCAGGCCTTTCCTTAATTCATCATCGTATGGTAATGGTTCATTCATTTATAAATTTGTCACTTTGATCATGCCTTGTAATTTTTTTCGGGCATCGCTTAAATGCCATTTACTGGTACCCACGGTGATAGCCAACATCGTAGCGATTTCGGGGTGTGTATACCCTTCCATCACGTATAAGTTGAAAACGGTTTGCGTTGCAGCGGGTAGCTTACGGATCAAATGTAACAGGTGGGCACCAGACAGGTTGGAAAACACCCCCGGTTCAATGCCGGCGGCTTCTGCCTGCGACAATTCAACGGTGGGTAGCTGTTTTTTATTGATGCCTGCCAGGTCGATGCAACTGTTGATAACGATGGTCCGGATCCAGGTGTACAGCGACGCCAGTTCCGGATTATACTGGTGAATATTTTTAAACACTTTATAGAAACCGGAATTCAAAGCCTCCATGGCATCCTCATCATTCCTGGTATAACGAAGGCATAGGTTCATCATGGCACCAAAAAAACTACGGTAAAGTGTTTCCTGGGCCTTTTGGTCACCGGCCCTGCAGCCGGATAATAACTCGTCAATTTTTTTTGCCTCGTTAATCAAAAATTGGGTGATGGTGGGTAATAAGGGTAATTAACAATATGGGTAATCCAGGTGCGCAAAGTTAAGTATCATTTTTGCCTACTGCCGCAATAGCTCCATCCTTCTACTTTTAATGCATGCTACTTTCCTCCGTTGATAACTAACTCCGCATTGTTACTAAAATTGTCTTTTAATTCTGAAAGACCCGCTAACCACATGATTGATCGTCGTTGAAACAGAATCTTTAAAAGTTCCCGAAAAGCTTCCCTCATAAAATGACCCTGGTTGCTGCGGGTAGTCAGTAATCGTCACAGTAGAAGGAGCGTTAATCGTTGAACTGTAATAGCCGTTTACATTCATTGTTGTTAGGGGGTAAACACCTGGCTGTGGAGCAACGTGTTCAAATCGAAAACCTATTTCGGTATTGCCTGCCAGTTTAAACCCGCTAATCCGCGTCGTTAATGTCGCCGTATTGCCTGTATAGGAATAGACTTGCAGTGAATCAAAGCCGATCTTATTTAATGAGTAATCCTGGCCATCGAACCGGTATTTGATGTACTCCTGCGAACCAACGCCACAGGCGATGATATTACCTGCATTGGTCACCGGCCTGGTAATGGCGATGGTAGTAGGGTTGCCCTGCTGCATCGCCCCCAGGTCGGCACCGGTAATTTCCAGGGTTTGGCTGCTACCCGGGCAGGCAAGCAAGGTGGTGGAAAATTCACCTTTGCCGTTCACCTTTGTATAACTTAATTGGTTGTTGTAGTTGATCAACACAGCACCATTGGTAACCGGGGTATTGTTGCAGGTGGCTAGCTTACCCATTACCGTTACCAGCCCTGCCTGGCCTGCAGGCATTGCAATATTGCCAAGGTTGGCATAACTGGTAAATGGGCCGATATTTTTGCTGAATATTGTAGTAAAGCACTGATCCTTTACCTCCAATACAAGGGGCGTATTGGCTGGTATCAATCCACTCAGCCGGCCAAGTGAATCAGTAAAACCATGCGCATACCCGGTACGGTTAGTGGTAGGTGACCCCACCAACACATATACATTTTTCAACGGTTT
>JBBQOJ010000520.1:0-3305 GCA_038330815.1 Chitinophagales bacterium
ATACCGTAGCATACCCCGATATCCAGATCATGCTATCTTTTAGTATGCGAACATAAGCAGTAATATTAGGTTGCTTGCCCTTTGCATCTTCATATTCTACTTTAATTTTGGCAGAAAATGTTTTGAAGGTTATTTGTTTAGTTAATACATCGCTGAGGGCACCTTTAATCATCGCAATGGAGTCTGTTTCAGAAGTATTGGTGATATGAACGGAGGTCGTGTCTTTTTTATCGATGGAGGCCTGTATCTTTTTAGCAGTTTTGCAACTCCCTGCTGATAGAATTAAGATCAATGCTAACAACAGGGTTGCCGGGAAAAAAGCCTTCTGGCTAATTAAAAAATTCATAGTTGCTTTTTATATATTTTATTGTTTGCCGGTATGGCCAAAACCACCGGTGCCGCGTTGGGTGGTGTTCAATTCCTGGACCAATACCAGGTTGGCCCGGGTAACCGGGGCAATCACCATTTGTGCGATGCGATCGCCATGTTGCACAAGTTGCAACTCATTGCTCAGATTAATGAGGATCACTTTTATTTCTCCCCGGTAGTCACTATCAATAGTACCGGGCGTATTAAAACAGGTAATCCCCTGCTTTACGGCCAAGCCGCTGCGCGGCCTTATTTGTGCTTCGTAACCAGGCGGCAGTTCAATAAATAAGCCGGTAGGCACCAGCAACCGCTCAAGGGGCTGGAGGTTGAGGGATTGCTCAAGGTTTGCCCTCACATCCATGCCTGCGGAACCCTCGGTAGCATAGGCTGGCAATTCATTGCTGGAAGTATTGATAATATTAATGGATATTTTTTGCATGGCAGCAAAGGTAAGGGAAGTACCAATACCGTATTCCCATCAAAAAGGAAGGAATACCACAGCGGGTTTAAAGAGCATAACATGGCGATCATAAAAAAACAGGATATTGGAAATAAGTGGTACTTACCCTTTTATCAAAAGTCGCTGAACGCGTGGCTTGAAACCCGGTCTTGTTAATGGCTATAGCTCGCCGATTCTTTTTACCAGGATGGTGGCATAGGCAATCAGCCCTTCTTCCCTGCCTACGAAACCCAATTTTTCAGTAGTGGTTGCCTTAATAGATACATCGGTTACTTCCAGGGATAAAATACTTGCGATCACCTGTTGCATTTGCGGCACATACCCTTTTATTTTGGGTGCCTGCAGGCATAGGGTACTGTCGATATTTACAATATTGTATCCTGCCTGTCGCAACAAGGTAAAGCTTTGCTGCAATAATATTTTACTGTCAATATTTTTATAGGCGGCATCGGTGTCGGGAAAATGTACCCCAATATCACCAAGACAGGCCGCGCCAAGCATCGCATCACAGATAGCGTGTAGCAATACATCGGCATCGCTATGCCCCAATGCTCCCCTGGGATGTTCTATTTTTACCCCACCCAACCAAAACTCCCGGTCATCCACCATTTGATGAAAATCAATGCCGAAGCCAATTCGTAAACTCATGTCGTTATTTTTATAAGGCAAATGTACGGCAGTATAAAAACAAAAGCGCCAGGATATTACCTGGCGCCCGTGATGATAATCTGATGAAGATTTAATTGCTTCCGGCCTCCCCATCAATATCAAATACCAGGCTAAAGCGCAGGGTATTAGAAAGTGGATTACGGTTAACCCCGTTTCCGGAAGGCAACAGGTAAGAGAAATTTAATCCAAAAGTATTATACTTTAAACCGGCACCCAGGGTGAAATATTTCCGGTTGCCCTTGGAAGGATTTTCATAAAAGTAACCGGCCCTTAAGGCAAACTGGTTTTGGTACCAGAATTCGGCACCCAGTGATGCCTGGATTTCCTTTACTTCTTCAGAAAAGCCCTCGGGAGCATCACCAAATGAACTAAACCAGCTGCTTACCACGCCTTTGTTGCGGTAATCTACCAGGCCAGCGCTGTCACCCAAGGCGGGAGGAGTTGGCACCAGTAATTTATGTACGTCGAGTCCAAAAGTAATTTTGCTGGTTTCATCTAATGCCTTGGTATAAGCAACGCCGAGGCCAATGTTGGCCGGGATAAAATCGCGTTGATTGGCATCGTTGGTGTAGGATATTTTTGATCCAAGGTTACTTAGGGTGATACCGTAATTAAGTCCCGAACCATCTTCTTTAATACCCGTATGGAATAAACTCAGGTCAGCTGCCACCGCAGACCCTGGCTTGTAGGATACACCATTGATAGTGCCGCTGGCCAGGTTGGAGTTGATATACCGTAAGGCCACTCCCAGTGCTAAATTTTCAGATAGCTTCCTGGAATAGCCAAGATCAATCGCGAATTCGCGGGGCCGAAAAGAACTCAAATCGTTCCCCAGGTTATCGGTAAATTGTATATTGCCCAGGCTAAAATAGCGAAGCGAACTGGAGACCGCCTGGTTGTCATCAATTTTGTAAAAGCCAGCCAGGGAAGCCAGGTAAACATCATTTAAACCAAGATCCTTGAGCCAGGGTGTGTAAGTAAGTGCCACTCCACCTTTTGTAGTATTAAAGGGAGTTTTGGCAAGGTTCCAGAAAGCCGAATTAGCATCTGGTGCTGTGGCAATACCCACATCGCCCATGCCGCCACTTCTGGCATCAGGGGAAATTCGGAGAAAGGGAACTGCGGACGTGACTACATTGATAGCATTGGTCTGTGCATTTGCCATGCTGGTGGTGCTTCCAAGTAACAGCACCAATGCAGTTAGCTTGATCATTGCTTTTTTCATTCTAGATTTTGTCTTGGTTAGGTAGACTTACAATCGATAAAATACTTGTTTTGGTTTTGGTAATTTGCAAAAGTAGGCGATTTCTGTTGATGTGTGGCTAACATAAAATCCCCAACTTCAAATTATCAATTTCATGACACTCAATCCGATTTAATATACTAGGTTGTTTGAAGGAAACTAACAGTAGCGCATACATCTTTTAACTTTTATGCTGATAAAGGTGTTTTCCAAACGAATATATGGCTAAAATATTGCCCAGCCAACGATGCTCCTGCCGTTATAAACGAATGGTTCCAGTGCCAATTTATTTAGGAGGTATGCCCTATCCTACCAGGTTTATGGAAGGCATATACAGAATACCGTTAATAAAAACCAACTTGTTAAAAAACGGTACAATTTTTAGTACGTACCTACGTTATTTATCTATTCCGGTAAGATGGTAAGGTTTCGCTAAAAACCGGTTTGGTAATTACCATTTTAGGGCGGTATGATGTAAAGTATTTATATTCGCATTGAAGTAATCCCACTACACAATAATATTAGAAAATCTTTCGTTAATTAAGTTGCAAAACGAACACACAT
>JBBQOJ010000521.1:0-3295 GCA_038330815.1 Chitinophagales bacterium
TCCTGGTCAAAATCAAAAAGCCAGTTGTTTAGGCCAATATCATCCCACATGATTCCTTTACTGCTCTGTTCCTCCCAACGTACTACCAATGCCGGAATACCGTTGCCAATACACATAATGGGGCTGTGCATTTCAAAACTAAATAATCCCAGGGATTGTTTATATACACTTAAAGCTTCGTCTGGTAACCAAAAATCCGGGCGCCACACTACTCGTTTTTGAACACCTGCGGGCAACTTATCTTAAACCTCCGCCTTTCCCAAGGCTATTTGAGTTATATCTTCGGCAACAATTAAAACTTTTAACTTGGTTTGCCGCACCACGTCAATGATGGCTTCCCTCATCGGCAAATGATCGTGTTCCAGCATTGCGTTGTTTCTTTCATCTCTTACCCGGTCGTACGGCCTGCCCTTCAGTTCGTGCAGCCAAACCGGTGTGCTTCTATGTTTGGGGATGCAGCATAAAAATTTGCCTGGCCGCAATTTATGCTCTTTTAAAAATAAGCTGGCTTTTGCGTCATCCGTGCAATCAAAAGCAAAAGCAGCGTCGGGTGCAAAACCCATCACAGGAGGCTCTATCCCCTGCGCTTTGGCCAGGGCCAGTGAAACAGAATCCCGGAAATACACAAAGGCCGCCTGGCTAAGCATTTCCTTTTCAGGAGTGCCATATAATCCATAGGTTACTTCATATACACCAAAGGGTTTGCCGGTTTGTTTTTTAAAAGCAAGGGCCTCTGCCCAACCCAGGGTGGCCGGACCAGATCCATTGAGGAAGAAATCAACATTTTCCAATATCTTTTCAATTGCAGCAGGAAAATTACCGTGCTGCTCCATTTTTCCTTCTACAATTTGCAGGGTAGGGAAATCACTTTTCAGCATGGCTACTTCCGCTTCGGGCAGGTAATGGTAAAAGGGCCAAAAAGTAACCTGCACACCTGGAATGTATTGTTGTAATAAGCGCAACAAACCGGGGGTATGGGCAATGTCACCAATATTTTCTACCTGCCACCCGGAACGCAATAACAAGTGGGGGGGCGGCTGTTCAATGCCGGTAATACGTTGGCAATGGCCAGCGCCATGCAGGTAAGGGAGGCCTCTTTTAAAAAGTCGCGGCGGTTGTATACACTTTTGTTCATAGAGGAAAGTTGATATAAAAAGTATTTAGCCTACTGCCTGGGTAATGTACCCGGTTGCACCTGCCTTTATTTTTTCTTTGTTATTACCAATGATTTGTCAGCAATTAACACCGGTGAATCGTACAATGGTATCCCCGAGAATGTATATTGCGTCCGGTTTTTCTTCCACTGCTGTTTGGGTAATTCGTAAATATGGCCCGTCATCAAATCAACCCATACCGGAGTTTTAAAATTGCCATTTTCAATGGTGATTGTAACAGGAGTAGTAGCAAAAGAGTTGGTGGCAGTGGTGCTGTCAATCCATAGCGCCACCACCTGCGCCTTGTTTTTGCTATGTTGAAAACCATATACAGACAGGGATGCTTCCCCTGAAGCAGTATACTTAAACTGCGGATTCAGTGGGAGATTATTATCAAAAAGGGATGCCAGGTTTTGCACAGCGTAATAAGCCACCTTAGGGCGTATAGCCGCCATCGTTATATCGGATTGCAGCAGGCCCTTGGTATTGAGTACCGGTTTGTAATAAATATCAATGATGGTGAATACGGAGGTTTCAATATCATGGCCCAGGTCGCCCAACAGGCGCCTCAAATTGTACTTGGCCTGGGTATACTCCGTCCAGTAAATTTCCGATAGTGCAAAGCTGGGAATATAGGTGGAAGGCGCCCCATTTTCCCCCTGCCGCAATAATAAGTTGGGCGAATATTTCTCCATCACCTTCTTTAAACCCATCACATTTTTATCGCGGTACGAATCCTCGGGACGGGTATTGTAACTATGGTAAGATATCCAATGAAACAACCCTAGTTTTCCCTCGCCGGCAATCACTTTTAAAAACCTGTCAAGGTATTCCTGGTTGCTGTTGGAGGCAAAAGCCAGCCCAGCAATCTTTGCTTCGGGTTGATTTTTTTTGATAATAATGGCCGTGCGGATATTCAATGCCGCGGTTGTTTCGGGACTGATTTTTTGCGCCGGGTGATCCGGCTCGTTCCAAATCTCCCACTCCTTTACACGGTCTTTATAACGCAGTACCAACGCTTCCACCCATTTATCCCATGCTGCATAGGCTCCAGGTGAAGTCATCAGGCTATTGAGTAATCCCCTCCCTCCTCCACCCTCGTACACCGGGTTTCCATAGGATGGTTGCAGCCAGGGTTGTAAATCATCGGCCACCGCGTCATTAATGATATCATCCAGCCATTTCCAATCATAAACCCCTTTCACTTTTTCGCATTTTGCCCAGCCGGCCTGTAACCGGATCTTCTTTACCCCCAGGGGTTTTAAATAAGCCTTGTAATTGTCCCATACCGCCAGGTCTCGGTCTAGTGTCTCGCAACCTACCGTTATCCGCGACGCTTCAATTTCGGTGGTGTTCCTGGGTTGCAGGGTACCAATGCGTTTCATCGATACCGTTAGTGGGGTCTTCACCCGGTCGGGCGAAGTATCAATATATTGAGCAGTACCACCTATCGATATGCAAATACCCAATAGTGCGCCTACACTGTACTTACTTATATTCATTCCTGGTAGTTTATAGATTTTGCAGGTAGCAAGGTTTGTTGCCACAGCCACTTAATTTACCCACTGTTGAATTACTTTTTTGTCAGCAATCATGGCAGCATTGGGCTGGCCACCTCCTACCGCAATTTCAAATGATCCGCTGATGGGTACTGCCTTACCCTGCTGATCAATTTCAGACAGTTCTTTTTCTCCCAGGGTAAACCGAATTATTTTTTGCGCTCCGGGCGGTAATGCTATCCTTTGAAAACCCTTGAGCGTTCTAATGGCTGTTTTAAACCCTGGATTTTTATGCGAAATATACAACTGAACTACTTCCTCCCCCGCCCTTTTGCCGGTATTGGTAAGGGTGATGGTTACTTCGCGTTTACCACCAGCTGTAACCGGCGTTACCTTTAAATTGCTGTACCGGAAATTGGTGTAACTCAATCCAAAGCCAAATGGATACAAGGGTGTCCCTTTAAAATAGCGGTAAGTCCGGTTATTCATACTGTAGTCTTCAAAATCCGGCAGGTCGTTTACGTTTTTGTAAAAAGTAACCGGCAGGCGCCCGGCAGGATTGTAGTCGCCAAACAATACATCGGCAATAGCCTCTCCACCCGCCTGTCCGCCATACCAGGCCTGTATTATTGCCGGAAGGTT